>NZ_JACVAE010000021.1 GCF_014851675.1 Rhizobium sp. ARZ01 | reverse complement strand
CCTTGGTGACCTTGGCGTCCAGATGGATCTTCATGCCCTGTTTTTCGAACTGCTTCTTCGCGAGTGCCGAAATCTCGGCATCCTCGACCGGCATCACCGTCGGCATCACTTCGACGACGGTCACGTCTACGCCGAGCGTGCGGTAGAAGGAGGCGAACTCGATGCCGATTGCCCCAGAGCCCATGACCAGCAGCGACTTCGGCATTTCCTCCGGCTTCATCGCCTCGAAATAGGTCCAGATCAGCTTGCCGTCCG
>NZ_JACVAE010000020.1 GCF_014851675.1 Rhizobium sp. ARZ01 | reverse complement strand
GATAGCCCATGAACTCCGTACCGCGGTCGAAGGTGAAGCTGCGGCGGGCATGCGACGGCAGGGGCGAGAACGCATGGATGATCTTGTCCATGATCGGCTGTGAGTGCCGGCTCCTGTTCTTGATCATGACCGTGTAGCGGCTCTTGCGCTCGACGAGGGTGGTGACGTTGGCTTCGCCGAGCGCGCGCCGAAAGATCCGAAGATCGCCTTCCCAATGGCCAAAGTCCGAGCGATCGTCAATAAATTCAGGACGTT
>NZ_JACVAE010000019.1 GCF_014851675.1 Rhizobium sp. ARZ01 | reverse complement strand
CTTGCTTGCTGCCATTAAGACCAGCTTCTCGAGATCTGTCCGGGGATGCGCGGTCAGGCAACATCCATCAACACGTCATCAGACGAAGACCGAGGCCTTCGAACAACGACACGTTCTGAGTAACAGGATTTCCTTCCTACCTCCAATCCCTCTTCCATCTCCGGTCGGCTAGACCATCCATGGTTTCACTGGGACTGGGCTCGGACGCTCTGAGCTTTCGCCCAAAACACCTGGAAGCCTCCAGACAGTATCTTC
>NZ_JACVAE010000018.1 GCF_014851675.1 Rhizobium sp. ARZ01 | reverse complement strand
CCGATCTGCGCGTGTTCGTGATCGATCGACTGAAGGCGCATTGGTCGCCGGAGCAGATCGCCGGTCGCCTGGTTGCCGATGGCGTGAGTCCCGTCCGCATTTGCCCGGAAACGATCTATGGGGCTCTGCCGCCACCTTCCCGAGGCTCGGCGCAAACGGCGACGGCGCGGAACCCGCCAGCCACGCGGTTCGCGCATCCCGATCGATTGCAGAATCGGTCAACGTCCTGAATTTATTGACGATCGCTCGGACTTT
>NZ_JACVAE010000017.1 GCF_014851675.1 Rhizobium sp. ARZ01 | reverse complement strand
CTTGCTTGCTGCCATTAAGACCAGCTTCTCGAGATCTGTCCGGGGATGCGCGGTCAGGCAACATCCATCAACACGTCATCAGACGAAGACCGAGGCCTTCGAACAACGACACGTTCTGAGTAACAGGCTTTCCTTCCTACCTCCAATCCCTCTTCCATCTCCGGTCGGCTAGACCATCCATGGTTTCACTGGGACTGGGCTCGGACGCTCTGAGCTTTCGCCCAAAACACCTGGAAGCCTCCAGACAGTATCTTC
>NZ_JACVAE010000016.1 GCF_014851675.1 Rhizobium sp. ARZ01 | reverse complement strand
GTTCCTTGGCCTTGGCTTCGGTCAGCCCAACCGAAGCGACCTGCGGGTGGCAATAGGTGCAGCCGGGGATCTTCAACTTGTCCATCGGATGCACGTTCGGCAGGCCGGCGATCTTCTCGACGCAGATCACCGCCTCGTGTTCGGCCTTGTGCGCCAGCATCGGCGGGCCGGCGACATCGCCGATGGCGTAGATGCCCGGCACGTTCGTTTTGCCGTAGCCGTCGATGGCGATGAAGCCGCGATCGGTCTTCACACCGAGCGCTTCAAGGCCGATGTTTTCGATGTTCGCCTGCACGCCGACGGCCGAGATCATCCGGTCGGCGGTGATCTTCT
>NZ_JACVAE010000015.1 GCF_014851675.1 Rhizobium sp. ARZ01 | reverse complement strand
GCTGCACCCGTTCCCATTCCGAACACGGCCGTGAAACGCCCCAGCGCCAATGGTACTTCGTCTCAAGACGCGGGAGAGTAGGTCGCTGCCAGGTCTGCTAAAGGCAAATGAACAATCTTCTCGACACCGTCGGCCCAAGCCGATCAAAAGGGCCGCGCAAAGCGGCCTTTTGTGTTAGAATGCATACGCAATAACGCGGGGTGGAGCAGCCCGGTAGCTCGTCAGGCTCATAACCTGAAGGCCGCAGGTTCAAATCCTGCCCCCGCAACCACTGAAGCTTGAATATTTTGCCATTCAAGTCGTTTTGCCGAAAGCTCCTCCGCGTAAGCGTCGAGGAGCTTTTGTT
>NZ_JACVAE010000014.1 GCF_014851675.1 Rhizobium sp. ARZ01 | reverse complement strand
GCCTTCCAGCGTGGTGGCCTTGATAACCCGGAAGGGACCATCCAATCCCCGCGTCGACCTCTTGCGGGAAGCGCTTGGAGAAGCGCTAGGCGCCCAGTCCGCCCAGCAGCAGTAGCGCGACGATCACCCAGAACAGGAATCCGATGATCGAACGGCGCAGCAGCGCCTTGACCGCGGCCCACAGGCACATCAGCCCCAGCACCAGCAGGATGAAATTGAAGATCGACGGGCTCATGCCCATTGCGCCGGCCAGTCCCGAGTAGAAATCGCCGAAGGCATGGCCCAGGCCGCCCAGCAGCCACTTCAAGCCCGCGACGACGCTGCGCAGCGCCTCGCCCAGCATGCCGCCCAAGGACGCAAAGAAACCGTCTTCGGCCTGCATCAGCGGCGGTTATCCATCAGCATGCGTACCGCCAGCCCGGCCAGCAC
>NZ_JACVAE010000013.1 GCF_014851675.1 Rhizobium sp. ARZ01 | reverse complement strand
TAGCCCGCCTCCGGCATGCCGGGCGCGCCCTTGGGACCGATGTTCTTCAGCACCAATATGTCCTGCGGCGTGACGTCCAGGTCCGCGGCATCGATGCGGCCCGCCAGGTCCTCGGCGTTCTCGAACACCACGGCCCGGCCTTCGTGTTCCATCAGCCCGGCATCGGCGGATGACTGCTTGATGATGGCGCCTTCGGGGGCCAGGTTGCCCGAAAGGACGGCTATGCCGCCCTGTGGATAGATCGGGTTCTGCCGCGTCTTGACCACGCTTTGCGGGAACCCCGGCCCCGCGCGTTCGATCTCCTCGCCCAGCGTCCTGCCGGTCACGGTCAGCGCGTCGAGCTTCAACAGCGGCTTGAGTTCGCGCAGCAGCGTGGCCATGCCGCCCGCTTTGTGGAAGTCTTCCATGTAATGCTGGCCCGAAGGCTTCAGGTCCACCAGCAC
>NZ_JACVAE010000012.1 GCF_014851675.1 Rhizobium sp. ARZ01 | reverse complement strand
GCCCCATCCAGTCGCAGGCAGACCAACCGCTGCAGGCCGCCTGGCGGGCGCTGGCGAGTGGGCAACCGGATGGCGATGCGGCCTGGCAGGCCTGCCTCGCCCAGCGTGGCATCGAGGATCCCGCCCTGGCGGCCGATGCCCTGCGCCCCCAGTGGCAGTTGCTGCAGGCGGTGCGTCTGCTCAGAAGCGGCAGCAAGCCCGCTCAGGTGCTGGCCAAGCTCGGCTATCGGGATGAGACGGCGCTGGACGGCGCCTGCCAACGCTGGCTCGGACTGGCACTCGACACCCTGTCGCAGCAGCCCGCCCAGTAAGCCGGATGAGGAAACAAATAATGGTGAAAGCGATCCAGTTTCATGGCCGGCGGCCGTTAATAACAGGCAGCTCATCGCTTTCATCATCCTCTATGCTGAATGCCAAGCCGACCGCCACCGTTTAGTTCAACAG
>NZ_JACVAE010000011.1 GCF_014851675.1 Rhizobium sp. ARZ01 | reverse complement strand
ACCGACTGAAGGGAGGAAGAGGGACGCCGGCCGAGCAGAGAAAGAGAAGAAAGAGAAGGAGGGAAAAGAGGAAAAGGGGGGAGGAGAGAGAGGGGAGAGAAAAGGAGGGAGGGAAGAAGAGGGAAGAAGAGGGAGGGGAAAGAGAAAGAGGGGAAGAGAGAAGAAGGAGAAGAGAAGAAAGAGAGGAGAGGGGAGAAAGGGGCCAAGCAGGGAGGAGGAAGAAGGGAGGAAGGGGGAAGAAGAGAAGGGAAGAGAGAGAAGAAGAGGAGGAAGGAGAGAGGAGGAAAGAAGGAAGAAGGGGAAAAGAAGAAGGAAAGGAAGAAAAAGAGAAAAGAAAAGAAGAAAAGGCGGGGAGAGAAAGGAAGAGAGAAAAAAAGGGAAGGGAAGGAGGGATAAAGAGAAAAAAAGGAGAGGTAATAACACCAAAATGCAACCAGGAGACACGGATGAAGAC
>NZ_JACVAE010000010.1 GCF_014851675.1 Rhizobium sp. ARZ01 | reverse complement strand
GTCCCGTACCCAGGAGCTGCAGGCCGAGCGCAACGCTCGCTCCAAGTCCATCGGTGAGGCGGCCCGTCGTGGTGAAGATGTGGCCCCGCTCAAGGCCGAGGTGACCAAGATCAACGACGAGCTGGAGACCAGCAAGGTCGAACTCGAGTCCCTGCTGACCGAGATCAAGGCCATCTCCGACGCCATCCCCAACCTGCCAAGCGAGACCACCCCGGTGGGCCGTGACGAGAACGATAACGTGGAAGTGCGCCGCTGGGGCACCCCGCGCGCGTTCGACTTCCCGGTACGCGATCACATCGATCTCGGTGAAGCGGCCAAGGGCGTGGATTTCAAGAACGGCGTCAAGCTCGCCGGTGCCCGCTTCGTGGTGATGAAGGGGCAGATCGCCCGCCTGCACCGCGCCCTGGCGCAGTTCATGCTGGACCTGCACACCCTGCAGCACGGCTACACCGAATGCTACGTGCCCTATCTGGTGA
>NZ_JACVAE010000009.1 GCF_014851675.1 Rhizobium sp. ARZ01 | reverse complement strand
ATCTGAACCTCCGTGTCAACGGCTACGAATTCCACATGTACCTTCCTTACTTCCTCTTCTCCTACACTTATCCTAATTTGACAGCTTTTTTCGATAATTTGTCTTCACTTTTTCATCCTTTATCCTTCCTCTCCCCCCCCTCCTCTCTCTCCTTTCCTTCTTCCCTTCCTCTTTTCTTCCCTTTCCCTTCTTTCCTTTCTCTTCTTTTCTTCCCTCCTTCTTTCCTCTTCTCTCTCTTCCTCCTCTTCCCTTCTTTCCCCTTTCTCCCCTTCTCTTCTCTCTCCTCTCTCCCTCTCCCCACCTCTTCCTCCCTTCCTTTCTTTTTTCCCTTCTTCTCCCTTTCTTCCTCTCCCTCCCCCTTTCTTCCTCCTCTCCCCCTCTTTTCCCCTTCTCCCCTCCCTGCATCTCCTTTCTGCTCGTGCTCATCGGGTACCTCTTTCTCCTTTCCCCCCACTCCCTTTCCCTCTTTCCCTCTTTCACTTCTTCTTCCCCACG
>NZ_JACVAE010000008.1 GCF_014851675.1 Rhizobium sp. ARZ01 | reverse complement strand
AAAAGAGGAAGAAAAAGAAGAAGGGGAAGAGAGGGAGGAAAGAGGAGGAGGAGGAGGGGGGAAAAGGGAAGGGGAAGGGGGAGGAAGGAAAGGAAAAAAGGGAGGGGAAGAGAGAAGGGAGGAGGGAGGAAAGAGGAAAAGGAAAGGGGAAGGAAAAAGGAAAGAGGAAAAAGAGAAGGAGGAAGAAGGGGAGAGGGAAGGAGAGGAGGGGAAGGAGGGAGAAAGGGGAGGAGGAGAGGAGAGAAGAGGAAGGAGAGAGGAAAGAGGGGAAGAAGGGAAGGGAAGAAAGGGGAGAGAGGAGAGGGAGGAGGAAAAAGAAGAGGGAGGAAGAAGAAGAGAGGAGAGGAGAAGGGAAGAGGAGGGAGAAGAGGGAAAGAGAAGAAGGAAGAAAAGGAAGAAGGGAAAAAAAGAGAAAGGAAGGAGAAGGGAGAAAAGGAAAGAGAAAGGAAAAAGGAAAGAAAAGGAGAGAAGGAAAGGGAAAAGAAAAGAGAGAAAGAAGAACGAGAAGAGGAGAAAAGGGAGAAGAGAAGCTGCTCGGTATGGGCGACATGCTCTACATGGC
>NZ_JACVAE010000006.1 GCF_014851675.1 Rhizobium sp. ARZ01 | reverse complement strand
CCTGTTACTCAGAACGTGTCGTTGTTCGAAGGCCTCGGTCTTCGTCTGATGACGTGTTGATGGATGTTGCCTGACCGCGCATCCCCGGACAGATCTCGAGAAGCTGGTCTTAATGGCAGCAAGCAAGCGAACCGCTCGGCGTGGTTCCAATAAAGCTTAGCTGCCGAACACGTCGATGGCATCATGAGTTGGCTGGGTTGTAAAAGGTAACCCGGTCGCTTTCGCTTTGCGAAAGCTAGTGATGAGCATTGGCAATGAGAACGATCAAGTGTCGTAAGGGCAATTGGTGGATGCCTTGGCATGCACAGGCGATGAAGGACGTGATACGCTGCGATAAGCCGTGGGGAGCTGCGAATAAGCTTTGATCCATGGATTTCCGAATGGGGAAACCCACCTTAAATGCTTGGAGAATTTAAGTTGTGCTTTGGCACGGCTTAGGTTTCCAAGTATTGAAATAAGGTATCTTACCTTCGAATACATAGGGGTAAGAAGCGAACGCAGGGAACTGAAACATCTAAGTACCTGCAGGAAAGGACATCAACCGAGACTCCGCAAGTAGTGGCGAGCGAACGCGGACCAGGCCAGTGGCATCAGGGAATAAAGTGGAACGGAATGGAAAGTCCGGCCGTAGCGGGTGATAGCCCCGTACACGTAGAACAGCTGATGTCCTTGAGTAGGGCGGGACACGTGAAATCCTGTCTGAACATGGGGAGACCACTCTCCAAGCCTAAGTACTCGTGCATGACCGATAGCGAACAAGTACCGTGAGGGAAAGGTGAAAAGCACCCCGACAAGGGGAGTGAAAGAGAACCTGAAACCGGTTGCCTACAAACAGTCGGAGGGCGCAAGCCTGACGGCGTACCTTTTGTATAATGGGTCAACGACTTAGTGTGACGAGCAAGCTTAAGCCGATAGGTGGAGGCGCAGCGAAAGCGAGTCTGAACAGGGCGTTCAGTTCGTCGCATTAGACCCGAAACCGAGTGATCTAGCCATGAGCAGGTTGAAGGTTGGGTAACACCAACTGGAGGACCGAACCCGCATCTGTTGCAATAGATTGGGATGACTTGTGGCTAGGGGTGAAAGGCCAATCAAACTCGGAAATAGCTGGTTCTCCGCGAAATCTATTTAGGTAGAGCGTCGACCGAATACCCTCGGGGGTAGAGCACTGGATGGGCTATGGGGACTCACCGTCTTACTGATCCTAACCAAACTCCGAATACCGAGGAGTACTAGTCGGCAGACACACGGCGGGTGCTAACGTCCGTCGTGAAAAGGGCAACAACCCTGACCTCCAGCTAAGGTCCCCAAGTCATGGCTAAGTGGGAAAGGATGTGAGGATCCCAAAACAACCAGGATGTTGGCTTAGAAGCAGCCATCATTTAAAGAAAGCGTAACAGCTCACTGGTCTAAATAAGGGTCTTTGCGCCGAAAATGTAACGGGGCTAAAGCCATGCACCGAAGCTGAGGATGTGCAGCAATGCACGTGGTAGCGGAGCGTTCCGTAAGCCTGTGAAGGAGGACCCGTGAGGGCCTCTGGAGGTATCGGAAGTGCGAATGTTGACATGAGTAACGATAAAGGGAGTGAGAGACTCCCTCGCCGAAAGACCAAGGGTTCCTGCTTAAAGTTAATCTGAGCAGGGTTAGCCGGCCCCTAAGACGAGGCGGACACGCGTAGTCGATGGGAACCACGTTAATATTCGTGGGCCTGGTGGTAGTGACGGATCGCGTAAGTTGTTCAACCTTATTGGATTGGTTGGGCCGCGAAGCGGTTCCAGGAAATAGCTCCACCGTATAGACCGTACCCGAAACCGACACAGGTGGTCAGGTAGAGTATACCAAGGCGCTTGAGAGAACTATGTTGAAGGAACTCGGCAAATTGCACGCGTAACTTCGGAAGAAGCGTGACCTCTTTTTACGCAAGTGGAAAGGGGTGGCACAGACCAGGGGGTAGCGACTGTTTATCAAAAACACAGGGCTCTGCGAAGTCGCAAGACGACGTATAGGGTCTGACGCCTGCCCGGTGCTGGAAGGTTAAGAGGAGAGGTGCAAGCTTTGAATCGAAGCCCCAGTAAACGGCGGCCGTAACTATAACGGTCCTAAGGTAGCGAAATTCCTTGTCGGGTAAGTTCCGACCTGCACGAATGGCGTAACGACTTCCCCGCTGTCTCCAACATAGACTCAGTGAAATTGAATTCCCCGTGAAGATGCGGGGTTCCTGCGGTCAGACGGAAAGACCCCGTGCACCTTTACTATAGCTTTACACTGGCATTCGTGTCGGCATGTGTAGGATAGGTGGTAGGCTTTGAAGCAGGGACGCCAGTTTCTGTGGAGCCATCCTTGAAATACCACCCTTATCGTCATGGATGTCTAACCGCGGTCCGTTATCCGGATCCGGGACCGTGTATGGTGGGTAGTTTGACTGGGGCGGTCGCCTCCGAAAGAGTAACGGAGGCGCGCGATGGTGGGCTCAGAGCGGTCGGAAATCGCTCGTCGAGTGCAATGGCATAAGCCCGCCTGACTGCGAGACTGACAAGTCGAGCAGAGACGAAAGTCGGTCATAGTGATCCGGTGGTCCCGCGTGGAAGGGCCATCGCTCAACGGATAAAAGGTACGCCGGGGATAACAGGCTGATGACCCCCAAGAGTCCATATCGACGGGGTTGTTTGGCACCTCGATGTCGGCTCATCGCATCCTGGGGCTGGAGCAGGTCCCAAGGGTTTGGCTGTTCGCCAATTAAAGCGGTACGTGAGCTGGGTTCAGAACGTCGTGAGACAGTTCGGTCCCTATCTGCCGTGGGTGTAGGAATATTGACAGGATCTGTCCCTAGTACGAGAGGACCGGGATGGACATATCTCTGGTGGACCTGTTGTCCTGCCAAGGGCATAGCAGGGTAGCTATATATGGAAGGGATAACCGCTGAAGGCATCTAAGCGGGAAACCCACCTGAAAACGAGTATTCCCTTGAGAGCCGTGGAAGACGACCACGTTGATAGGCCGGGTGTGGAAGCGCAGCAATGCGTGAAGCTTACCGGTACTAATCGCTCGATTGGCTTGATCGTTCTCATTGAAAATGCTCATCTCGCGGCAAGCGCCTTGCGCTTGTCCGCCCATGACCATGACGTGTTCAAAGAAAAACGAAGTGAAAACTTCACCAGCTTCTCATCATCATGCACAAAGCATGTTCATACGTTCCCGTATGGCCGCTTTGGCACCCTTCCGAGCGACCAGCGAGGAAGAAAGGTTTGCCAAAGCAAGGTAAGGGACGAATGTTCATGCCGCCGGCATGAACATTTGCCCTTAGCCGACCTGGTGGTTCTGGCGGGGTGGCTGCACCCGTTCCCATTCCGAACACGGCCGTGAAACGCCCCAGCGCCAATGGTACTTCGTCTCAAGACGCGGGAGAGTAGGTCGCTGCCAGGTCTGCTAAAGGCAAATGAACAATCTTCTCGACAC
>NZ_JACVAE010000004.1:300000-501722 GCF_014851675.1 Rhizobium sp. ARZ01 | reverse complement strand
GTCGTCAGCAACGGTGCAGTAGTAACCGCTGTATTCGGGAACTCGGCATCTTGAAACGTATTGCGTCTCAGTTCGCGATAGATCGTCGAGCGGTGACGGCCAAGCAGGCGCGCGATCTCGCCAACAGAGACCTTGCGTTCTTTCAGATGATGAAGTCGTCGACGATCGGGCAGGGAAAACTGCGAATAGCAAAGCGACATGCGAAATATCCCCAATGCGAAACCATTGTTTTTATTGGCATGTCGCACTTGGAAATAGAATGTACCAATATGATAAGAAAAGTTGCGTAAGACAAATTATGGAACTATTCGAGCGATTTCGCGCCTGCTTTCCCCTTAACCCACCGTTTACGGCAACGAGCGATTCACGGTGTCGCTTTTCAGCATGGACGTGGAAGGCTCGCGTTCGAACGCTGATCGCGGGTTCCCGTGCCTGTCAATCTTGCTTCATCAACGATACCGCCGATAATGTCCGGTAGCAGACGACAAGATCGACAGCTCGCTGGAAGTGTTCGGAGCTATCGCGCATCGTTATACGCCAACGTGTCAACCAGCCTCGCAAGTTCAACGAGCGAGCTCGCCTACGTTTTATACATCACAAAGGCGCGATCGAGCCGCGCTTGGCGAGCTAAGGGCCTCCCCGTCGGGGATAAGGTGTGGGGCGCCCATAACGGACTTCCTTGGCAGTTCGTGGAATGCGAAGTGCGCCTTAGGAATGGCGACATCGGTATTGACGACAATCATTTTTCATCAGATCGTCGCTCGCTGGCCGATGAAACCGCCGGCCGAGGCCTCATTCGAGGCGCTACATTGAATCGGTTGCAGATCGCATATCGCCTTCGACCAGGCGAGGTGACCGCTCGTGTCGCGGATCTCGACCAGCGTGCCGAGCGGCGGGGCTCGGGCGAAGCCGCAAAACAAACGTCATCTTCCAACGGTGAAGGTTCGAGTCGATTCGGGGCAGGTAGTGCTGGGCGATACCGACGTCACCAATATACTGCCGAAGTACCGCGACGTGGCGATGGTGTTCCAGTCCTATGCCCTCTATCCGCATAAGACCGTCGCCGAGAACATCGATTTTCCGCTGAAGGTCCGTGGTGTGTCGAAGCAGGAGCGGGAGCTTGCTGTCCGCGACGCTGCTGCGCAGGTCCATATGGAGGATCTCCTCGACCGGTACCCGCGCCAGCTGTCCGGCGGCCAGCGTCAGCGTGTGGCCTTGGCAAGGGCCATCGTGCGGCGGCCCTCGGCCTTCCTGATGGACGAGCCGCTTTCCAACCTCGATGCGAAGCTCCGCGGCTTCATGCGCGCCGAGCTCAAGCGCATGCAGCATCAGCTCGGGGTGACCACCGTCTACGTCACCCACGACCAGATCGAGGCCATGACCCTTGCGCATCGCGTTGCGATCATGGACCGCGGAGTGCTGCAGCAGATCGGCACCCCACGCGAAGTCTACGATCGCCCGGCGAACCAGTTCGTCGCCGGCTTCATGGGTTCGCCGCCGATGAATTTCCTGCGCGGGCGGATCGAGAACGATCGCTTCGAGAGCCACAGTGTGAGCCTGCCTGTTGCCGCAGAGATGGGAACCATGGCCAAGGATGTGGTCATGGGCTTTCGCGCGGAGGACGCCGGCATCGTCAAGCCCGGCGCTGGTCTGTTCGATGCTACGGTCTACGCCGCCGAGCCTACCGGCGACGTGACCTTGGTCACGCTCGTGGTGGGCAAGGCGAGCCTGTCGGTCAAGATGACGCGGGATTACGACATCGACTTCGACAAGACCGTTGCCGTGCACTTTCCACTCGATCGAGGCTTTCTGTTCGACGCCCAGTCAGGTGTGCGACTGGCGGCCCGGCTCGTGTCCGTATCATGACCAACCCACCGACAGCTCGGCGCATCGAGCCGCAATGATGGCGTCGTTCAGGTTTGTCCATTACTACAGCTTGTAGCCGATCTTTCGCAGCAGGTCTTTCCGCCAGGTAATGTCGGCGTCCGTTTCGACACCCAGCGGTGAGGCGCCATCCACGACGCCGAGCACACCACGGCCCAGCTCCGTCTGCACGACGATCACCTGTGTCGGATTGGCCGTCGCGCAATAAATGCGGCAGACCTCTGGCACCGAACGCACCGCAGCCAGCACGTTGACGGGAAAGAAACCATCCCCCAGGAAGATCAGGAACGTGTGGCCGGCGCCAATGGTCAATGCATTGTCGCATGCGAGGGCGATCGCGGCTTCGTCATTGCCCGACCAGCGCACAAGACGCTTACCAGAGGCCTCGCAGAAGGCCAGACCGAAGCGAATGCCCGGAACTGCGCCTACCAGCGCCTCGTGGAGGTCTTCCACCGTCTTGATGAAATGCGACTGGCCAAAAACGAAGTTGGAGGTGTCCGGCTTGACGATGGGCACCACGGTAAGTTCCACGGCTGCGCTCCTTCAAGGTAGGTAACGCAATGGAAAGTAGGCGGACGAACAGCGATTTCAAGCCGCCAGGGACCCGCTGATGGTGGCGTTGATGTTACCAGGTGGCGGCCCAGATTTAGTTGTGCAACAGAAAAGCACCGACGGTCGCGTGAAGCCCCTACAGTTGAGCGCTTACGGGGAGACCATGATCGGCCAGTGGCTGGAGAGCCATCTGTCGGCTCTTGATCGCCTTGATGGAGGCGACAGTGCTTCAAGACTCCGCAGCGACCCGCGCCTGCTCCCTCGCATCCACCCGCTGGCTATTCGAGCACTTGCTTTCGATCCGGACTGGGCGCAGCCGCCAGCAAGCGTGGAGCTGTTCGTGCGCTCGGAATCTGGAAGCAACGTCCTCCACGAACTTATCTGCCGGCTACCGAGCAGTATTCAAGGCATCGACCAAAGCGAAATCTCGACCCGCACACCCTGTCGCGGGGCCAGGTACAGAGGGTTTTCGCCCGGGCGATGTCGGAAGGACTACTCGTCTGGACCCTTCCTGGCAATCGTGGCGACTTGCACGTCTCCGGCACCCTGCTCCACGGCTATGCTCGTTGGCGGGCCATAAAGTTTCAAGCCATTTCTTCGGCCTATGGGCAATGCAAGGATTGACGGGACAAAGGGATCAGGCTTGCGACGTGGGTGTTGCAACGCCTTGCCCAAGGCAGAAATGCGTTCTATTGAGAAAATTGCCATCAATGCTTATATTGCAATCATTGATGACCAGTAATGGAGCGTGCTATGGCCAGTATGACCATCCGCAACATCGACGATCGTCTGAAGCAGAGGCTGCGCATCCGTGCCGCAACCCATGGCCGATCGATGGAAGACGAAGCGCGCGATATCCTGAAAACGGTGCTTGCCTTGCAGGAGCCGGCTCCAGGCAATCTCGCCGATGTCATTCGCGCACGTCTGCAGCCGCTCGGAGGCGTCGAGCTGGAGATCCCCGCCCGCGAGCCCATCCGTGACGCTCCGGATTTTTCATGATTGTTCTTGACACCAACATCATTTCCGAGCTGCTTGTAGCCAATCCCGAGCCCTTGGTGGCCGACTGGCTTGCAGAACAACATCCGGCATCGATTTTTACAACCACGGTGACGGAAGCCGAAATTCTCTACGGCCTGCGTCTACTTCCCGAAAGCCGACGTCGGCGGGATCTCGAAGTGGCGATTCTGCCGATCTTTGCACAGGACCTTGCCGGGCGCGTTCTTCCCTTCGACAGGGAGGCAGCAGAGATTTACGCCTTAGTTGCCACAAAGCGGCGCAAGAGCGGCCACCCCATCAGCCAATTCGATGCTCAGATCGCTGCCATTGCGATTTCGCGCGGTGCAGCTCTCGCCAGCCGGAACGTCGCCGACTTCGAGGGTATCGGTCTGACAGTCATAAATCCTTGGGAGCGTCACTGAGGTGGCTGGAGCGCCCCAACCAGGGCGCTCGCCTCCGAACTCGCCTATCTCGAGCACTGGTGTACGCCCTCCAGCCGGCGCCCGAGGCGCTGTGCCTCCGGATCAGCGCCAAGTGCGAGCCGGGTTGGGACACGCCATCCGCTTCAAGCGCTGCGGCTGCCCGCAGCGAGCCGCCGATGGCGAGCCATGCCCGTCGCGGTGAGGGCCGCCGCTGCAAATCCAATGCCGCGACGAAGCGCAGTGCCGCAGAGGGAAAGACCAGGAACAAGAGTCCGACGATGCCCAGTGCACCGACCCCAGCGCCGACCAGGTCGAAGGCATAGACGCGTCCGATCTGGTCAGGATGGCGGCTGAAGGCAAGGCCGATACAGGTTGCACCAAAAAAGAACGGCAGGCGTTCGGCACCGGCGAAGCTGGCAACCGCAGTGATTCCGAACAGCGCTGCCGACGCCGCGAAGACGGCCGGGTACCGTTTCACCAGAGGGCGGCGGGCCAATGCAACGAACGTACCGCTCGCGCCGAAGCCCAGGAGTGCGATGCTTATGATCATATAGGCAAATTGATGCCACTGAATGATCGAAAGGAGCCGCATCAGCAGCACTTCGTAAGCAAGGGTTGCCGCCGATATGAGGCTGACCGGCAGCAGGCGCCCGGCGCTCATCGGGTCCTGCCGCCCCTCAGCGGCACAAAGCTCACAGGTAGCAATTGCCGCGTCGTGATGCTTCCGTCGCCTCGCTTCTCGACCTGGGTCCCAAACGGACCTCCCACGGGAACGACCATCCGGCCCCCCTTGGCGAGTTGCTCGATCAGCGGCGGCGGGATGTGGCTGGCAGCGGCAGTCACCACGATGCCGTCGAAAGGCGCGTGCGCTGGCCAACCATGGTAACCGTCGCCTACCTTCACCTCGACATTGTCGAAGCGGAATTCCGCGAGCCGGGCGGCCGCCCTTTTGCCCAGATCCGGTATGATCTCAATCGAGTAAACCTTCGTTGCGATTGGCGACAAGACGGCGGCCTGATAGCCCGAGCCAGTGCCAATTTCGAGGACAACGTCACCAGACCCGACGTTAATCAGGTCGGTCATCAGCGCGACGATGAAGGGCTGCGATGAAGCAAACCGGATCCTACGAGCAGGCAAGCTACGCTATCCAGGACACGCCGGAGCCGGTCTTTGCCCGCTACCTGAATACCAGCGAATCCACGGTGCAAAAATGGGAAACCGGCGCGAAGCGGCCGAGTGGACCCGCATTGAAGCTGCTTTCGATCGTGCAAAAACATGGCCTCGGAATGTTGTCTTAGGAAAACACTGCCACAGAAAGATCAGCGCGCGCGGTTCCAGTCGGTTTATTATGGAATCGAGGAACCATTTTGATGTTGCGATATCGTCCAAGCACCTCGCGGTGGCATCGGGTGCAAACTCAATTGCGGTACGTCGCCGCAAGCTGGAGCTGTGCTACAAATGGTGCGGGCCCCCGAGGCAGCATTCGTAGACGTCAAACGGATCCCCAAGGATACGAGCTCTTGTGAGCGCCGCCCGGCGCGCCGCCGCGTCTGGACGGGTCCCAGAGGTGGTTGGCGACGAATTTCAGCAGCAGCGCTTCCGATGCGGCCAGCGCCGGTGGAAAGCACACACCAGGCCTCGAGATAGGCGAGGTCGGAGGCGAGCGCGCGGAGTGTATCCGCTCCCGTGCCTTCCTTCGCCAGATGCTTCAGGGTGGAAACGTCGTCATCGGTCAAAAGCGCCGCCAGTTGGTCCCGACGGTCGAATGGCAGGATGGCGTCGAGGGCGTCCGGTCCTCGGCGCGCTTGACGATCAGCGGTGGCGCGCCGTCGATCAGGACGGCTACGTGCTCGATGAGATCGTCCGGGCTCGCCGCAACACCAAGGCTGCCAGGCGCCTGCTGGTCCGACTGATGAAGAAGCAGGGGGCTGCCGAAGCGCATTGTCACGGGCAAGCTCTCCTACGGCGCCGCGCGGCGTCAGGTCATGCCCGAGGTCGAGCATCGATCACACAAAGGCTTGAACAACCGCGCCGAAACTTCGCATCTGCCTTTGCGCAAGCGGGAGCGCGCAATGCAGGGATTTAGATCGTCGGACGCAGTGTAAAGCTTCGCCAGCGTCTTCTCCGCGATCAGAATCTCTTTGTCCCGCCACGTTCGAAACACTCAGCCATCTCCCTCCATCTGCATCGCCTCAAGGCACAGGCTACCGGAACAGCAGGCTGATCCAACCAGCGTTGCCGATGCCGCCATCGGCCAAGTCAACCTGACAACACCCCAATGACATCTACCACCCGGAAAATTGTTCAATCACAGAGTCCTCAACCCGTCCCGCAGCGACATCGTCCAGCGCACGATCCAGAATCGCGACGGCGCAGTCGATTTCATCGTCGGCAATCGTCAGCGGCGGGGTCATTTCCAGGACGTTGCCGTTCATGCCGACATAGTAGAGGACGAGCCCGAGTTCGTAGGCGCGGTAGATGAGCTTTGCCGCCTCGGCTCGCGCCGGTTCGCGGCCTTGCCTGTCCCGGACGAGCTCGACGCCGCAGGCAAGACCCCGGCCACGTAAATCACCGATCAGCGCATGGCGTTCGGCAAGCTCCGCCAGTCCCGCGCGCAGCCGCTTTCCCTTGCGCTCGGCAGCATCCGCTATGCCTTCCTTCTCGATCGTCTCGATGACGGCGAGACCGGCGGTGGCGGAGACTGGATTACCGTGCAGCGTCTGCATGGCGAAGGCGCTAGCGCAGTCGAGGATATCTGCCGGCGCGATGACGGCCGACAGCGGCAGGCCTCCGCCGAGTCCCTTGCCGAGGACGAGTATGTCGGGGACGAAGCCTTCGTGCTCGAAACAGTGCAGGCGGCCGCTGCGGCCGAGCCCGACCTTCACCTCGTCGCAGACGACGAGGATTCCGTGTTCGCGGCAAAGGGCTGCGAATTTCCGGAAGAAGCCTTCAGGTGGCACGATCACGCCGCCGTCCGACTGAATCGGTTCGATGAAGGCTGCGGCGATGGATCCGGTGGGCACGGACGCCAGTCGTTCCTTCAGAAGATCGAGGACGGCGTCGCCGGTCGGGTCTCCCTTGTAAGGCCGGTATGGATCGGGGAACGGCAGCAGGATCAGCCCTTCAGCCTTGGCGGCATCGGCCTGCACGCTATGGCCTGAAAAAGCCATCGAGCCTGTGGTGCAGCCATGATAGGCGCCGACGAAGGAAATGACGCCGCTGCATCCGGTCGCCTTGGTGACGGCGCGGAACACCGCCTCGTTGGCATCCGAACCGGAATGCCCAAACCAGACCTTGTGCGTTCCCGTTGATGGGAAGGTTGCCAGCAGCCGCTCCGCGAGTTCGACCGCGGGCGCGTTGGCGGCCGAGAGGATGCTGGCGCCGGCCGGATTGGCGACGGCGCGCGAGACGGCCTCGACCAGCGCCGGATGGCCGTAGCCAAGGCTTGCCGCCCCCCACGCCCCTGACAGGTCGATCAGCTCCCGACCATTCTCCTCGACAAGCTTTGCGCCCTTGCCCCCGGCAATCGCCAGCGGGAAGAAACGCAGCTTCTGCAGATTGCCGATGGCCAGCTGGTCACGCTCGTAGAGGGGGCTTGTCATCAACGGCATTCCTCAAGCGCGGTGTTCAGGCAACGAGTAAGTCGATCTCCCCATTCGGCCACACCATCAAGCGTGTCGATCAGGTCGTGGCGGACTTCGACCAGCACACCCGGAAGGTCGCGCCCATCCGCATGCACGGGCACCGTGTAATCCTCGTCCGGATGGATGTTGTAGGGCTCGTTGTCGCCGATGGTCAGGCCCGGATCGGCGCGGAGCCCGCGCATCAGCGACTGGGCGAAACCGGTCGCGCGGTCATAGAGGATGCCGGCCTGCCACGGGCGCTGCTTGCCGAAATACACAGGCGTGAAGCTGTGGATGCCGACGACCAACGTGCGCTTGCCCTGCCCCTGCAAGAGGTCCAGACGCCGCGAAACGGCGTCGGCGAAGGGCTTGAACAGCGTTTCGACACGCTGCGCCTTCTCGGCTTCGCTGAGATCGAAATTACCGGGGATTTCGGTGGTCTCGCTGATCTCCGGGATCGCCGAGGGAGCGCCAAGCGGGCGGTTGCAGTCGATCACTAGGCGCGAATAGTTCGCCATGAACAGCGGCGCGTCGAGCGTGCGGCTCAATTGCAGGGAAAGTGCGGCAACGCCGATATCCCAGGCGATATGGCGCTGGCGCTCCTGCTCCGGCAAGCCGAGGTCGCCGAGCGCCCGCGGAATGCGGTTGGAGGCGTGCTCGCAAAGCAGAAGATAGGGCGAAGCGCCGTCGGGATTGAACACCGAATAGGGCGGCGGCTCGTCGATGGCGAGCAGCGGCTGACCGGGGTCGTGCCGCCATCGGTTTTCGGGGCGCTTGATGGCCGTTGTCGAAGTCATGATTTATCCATCAATCAGTAAACGGACGCGTAGCGGGCGCAAAGGTCTTGCGGCGAGAGGCCCTCGACGATCTCGATCTCCTTGCGCTTCATGGCGAAGTAGCAGTCGAGGAAGTCCTTGGAGAACCAGCCGGTCACCACCTTGTCCGCGGCGAGGGTGTCGAGCGCTTCCGAAAGGCTCGCCGGCAGACGGCGGATGCCGAGCTTGTCCTGCTCTTCCGTCGAGAAGTCCGACGGGTCGGAGTTGATCAGCGGCGGCTGTTCGAGCCCGGCTCGAATGCCTTCGAGGCCGGCCTTGAGAACGACAGCCAGCGACAGATGCGGGCTGGCGCAGGCGTCGGCGGCGCGATACTCCATGTTGAACTGCTTGGCCGGATTGCTGCCGGGCAGATCAAGCGTCGGGCAGATGCGCAGCGTCGCTTCGCGGTTCTTCTCACCGAGGCAGGTAAAGGCCGCGCTCCAGTGGTGCGGCACCAGGCGCATGTAGGAGAGCACCGACGGCGCGGTGAAGGCGGTGAGCGCCGGCAGGTGCTTAATGACGCCTGCGGCGAACGAGCCGGCGACCTTGGAAAGCCGGCCCGGACGCGAGGCGTCGAAGGTGACCGGATTGCCTTCCAGATCGGTGAAGCTGACATGCAGATGCACGCCGTTGCCGACACCGTTGGGATCGGTCTTCGGCGCGAAGCTGGCGTTCCAGCCAAAGAGCGCGGCCACTTCCTTGGTCACGGCGCGGATCGTCGCGCCACGGTCGGCCGCAACCAGCGCCGGCGCAGGGCGGCAAGTGATCTCGAACTGGTCCTTGCCATATTCCGGCAGGAACATTTCCGGCTCTGCGCCGGCCTCCTTCAGCGCGGTCATCAGCAGCGGGCCGAACGGCTCGGCGCGGCGCTGGGCGCGCAGGCCGAAGGACGGCGCTGCCGGCCAGTCGACGCCGAGAAGCTGGAACTCCTGCTCCACCGCGCCGATGACCTTGAGGCCGGCTTCCTTCTCGAATTCGGCAAGCGTCGCCTTCAGGAAGCTGCGCACGCAGCAATCCCAGGGCTCGCCCTTCAGGTTGGTGATGTCGGAGTGGTAGAAATGCAGCGGCGTCACGTCAGGCAGGCAGGTGACGCGCGCCTTGCTGGCGGCATCGGCCATCAGCCTGAGGTCGCCTGCCGAGCCCCATGGATTGGGATCCGCGATAACGTCGAACGGCGTCAACGCCAGGTTGGCGGGCACCCAGCCCACGCCCTTACGCGTGTGGTCGTCGATCTCGGACGCGGCGAAACTGCGGCCGCGGGTGATGCCGGCGATATCGGTGGTGACGAAGGTGGCAAGCTCCATCAAGTCGGATGCTGTCTTGCCGTTGTTGTTTTCACTCATGATTTCCGCTCCAATATGGGTGCGCAAGACGGATCAGGCTTGGCGGAGAGTCTGCAAGCGGCTGACGACGGTGTCGGTGTTGGTGATCCAGCAATAGCCGGAGTAGGCGCGGAGGGCGTTGTCGTGGCGCTCCTGGGTATAGGTGGCGCAAGCGTCGTCAACGACGGTTACCAGATAGCCGCGGTCGGCGGCGTCGCGCACGGCCATGTCGACGCACTGGTCGGTGATGACGCCGGCAATGATCAGATAGCGCGTATTGAGGTTGCGCAGCACATAGTCGATGTTGGTCGAGTTGAAGACGCCGGACGAAGTCTTCGGCAGGATGATCTCGTTGTCGATCGGCGCCAGCGCCGGGATCACCTGTCCCTCTGGCGAACCCTTCGGCACATGCATGTCGGAAAGCTTGTGATCGAGCGAGCGGTCGCGTCCGTCGAGCGTCAGGCTCTCGATGATGGTGTGAAGCACGTCGCAGCCGGCCTTGCGGGCCGCTTCAAGGATGCGCACCTGATTCGGGATGACCATCTCACGCAGGCGGCGATGGTAGTAGCTGTTGGCGTCCTGCGGATGAGTTGGATCAAGGTTCGGCTCGCACCAGATCCGCTGCATGTCGACGTAGAGCAGCGAGGTCATGCCGGCTTCGTAAGCGCTGTCGCGCCGCAACAGGTCTTTGCCGTATTGCACTTCAATAGCAGTCATTTCTGTTCTCCTCAGGATTTCTGTTGTGCCTTTCCGGCGATTTCCTAGCGCCCGCCATCGAGTGGCGAGTTGAATGCGTCCTCGGTGATGGCGTAGCTCCGGCGCAGTTCTTCCATGCGCTCGATTCGGTTGCGCGATTGGGTGGCCAGCCGCGCCGTGAGGCCGGCGATCAAAGCCTCGGTCTGGGCGACAGCCGGCACCATCGTGTCATAGGGCGATACGGTATCGACCGGCGCCATCAGAGTGACGGACGCGAACTCGGCGATCGGCGAGACCCAGCGGTCGGTGAAGAGAATGATGCGCGCGCCCTGCTTCGCTGCCTGGCGGGCAAAGCGGATGGTGTCGATCTGGTAGCGACGGTAGTCGTAGACAAACAAAACGTCGCGCTTGCCGAGATCGACCAATTGGTCGACCTGATCGGCCTGGGCGCCGTTGATCCAGCGGGTTTCGGCGCGCAACTGCTTCATGTGCGCCCACAGAAGGCCGGCCAGAAAGCCGCTGAACCGTCCGCCGAGGCAATGCACTTTGAGGCTCAGATCGGCGGCGGCATCCACAGCGGCCTCGAAATCGTCGGGCGGCAGCATCTGCATCGACGATTCAAGCGCGTGAATGCTGGCGCCCAAAAAATGCTGGTAGAAATTTTCCTGCTCGAGTGATGGCCGGCGCGCGTCGAGCATCGACAGCGGCGAGCTCATGCGCTCCTGCACCTCGCTCAGAAGCGCGGCTTGGAACTCCGGATAGCCCTCGTATCCAAGCGTGTTGGCAAAGCGGACCACGGTGGGATTGCTGACGCCCGCGGCCGCGGCAAGATGCGCGACAGTGTTCAAACCCGCCGCCGGATAGTTCGCAAGCAGCTGGCGCACGATCTTCAATTCCGAGCGGGTAAACGCGATTGCCCCGTCCGTCAGGCGGTCTCGAATAGCCATGACTCCTGCCTCCCCTCACGAACGGCACCGATGCATTTTCTGCATTTCGTTACATTATTGCTAGCAGACAATAAAAAATGAAACAAGATTGACATACGCGCTTTCTCAGTTAACGTTTGTTGCGGGAACGGCCTGAGAAACAAACAGGGCCAAACGAACGGGAGAATGCTGATGGTGCGCATAAGGCGAGGAACCGTCGTCGGGATCATTGCGACGTCGCTTCCCCTGGTGGTCGCGGCCCTTGTGGCGACGGTTCTCTTTCCGGGGAGCGGCGAACGGCTGGTGACGCTGTTCCTGATCAATGTCGTGGCCGTCATCGGCATCGGCGTCTACAGCGGCAATTCCGGCATCATTTCGTTCGGCAACGTCGGCTTCATGGCGATCGGCGCCTACGCGTCGGGTCTCCTGACCATCAATCCGATCGTGCAGAAGACCGCACTGCCGCACTTGCCGGAATGGCTGATGGGCTGGGGCATGCCGTTCCTGCCCGCGCTCGCCGTGGCGCTCGTCGTCGTGGCGCTGGTGGCGGTCGCCATTGGCATCCCGGTGGCGCGGCTTGCCGGCTCTTCAGCCTCGATCTGCACGCTCGGCTTCCTGGTGATCGTCCATGTCGTGCTTGTCGCCTCCAGCGACTTCACCCGCGGCAGCCAGACCTTCTTCGGAATCCCGCGCGCCGTGAACCTGTGGGTCGCACTGCCGTTTGCGATTGCCGCTGTGGCCATCGCCCGGATCTATCGGGATTCCAGCGCAGGGATGAAGCTGCGCGCCTCGCGCGAGGACGAGATCGCCTCGACAGCCGTCGGCGTCAATGTCCGCCTGCACCGCTTCCTCGCCTGGGTACTCGGGGCCGTCCTGTCCGGCGCGGCCGGCGTCCTTTTCGCCCACTTCATCGGCGCCTTCTCGCCAAAGGACTTCTATTTCAACCTCACCTTCATGCTGCTCGCCATGCTGATCCTCGGCGGCATCACGACCGTTTCCGGGGCTGTCGTCGGCGCCGCCGTCATCATGCTGATCGTGGAGCTCTTGCGAAAGCTCGAGGGCGGCGTCGATCTCGGTGTCTTCTCCCTGCCGACCGTGTTCGGCCTGACCGACATCGGCATCGGGCTTGCGATCCTGCTCGTCATGTACCGCCTGCAGGACGGCCTTCTCGGCGTTCGCGAGATAGACGAGCACTTGCCTTTCCTCAAGCGCCTTGCGGCTGGCGCTGCGAAACCGGTTTCGACGCCGGCCCTCGCACAGGCGCAGATCGCAGAGGGCGGCACGTTGCGGGTCGAGAATGTCGGCAAGCGTTTCTCCGGGCTGGTGGCGCTCGAGAACGCCAACTTCGACATCCGTCCCGGTCTCGTGACCGGCCTGATCGGCCCCAACGGCGCGGGCAAGTCGACCCTCATCAACAGCGTGTCCGGCGTTGTTCCGCCTTCGACCGGGCGGGTGATGATCGACGGCACGGACGTGGCCTGCCTTCCGGTCTATCGGGTACCGGTGGCGGGCCTCGCCCGCACCTTCCAGAATATCCGCCTCTTCAAGAACCTGACGGTGCTGGAGAACGTGACGGTCGCCGCGAGTGCGGTCGCCAAGGACCGCGATCCCGTCGATCTCGCGCGCGAGGCGCTATCGGAGGTCGGCCTGGTCGACGTCGCCGGCCAGCTCGCCGGCACGCTTTCCTACGGCGCGCAGCGACGCCTGGAGATCGCCCGCGCGCTGGCGCTCAAGCCACGCTATCTGCTGCTCGACGAACCGGCGGCCGGCATGAACCCGGCAGAGACGCAGGAGTTGATGACCGTGCTCGACCGTATCCGCACGAAGCATCGCCTCGGCCTGCTCGTCGTCGAGCACGACCTGAAGCTGATCATGCGGCTGTGCGACGTCGTCGTCGTGCTGAACAAGGGGCAGCAGATCGCCATCGGCACGCCGGCGGAGATCCAGTCGAACCCCGCGGTCATCGAGGCCTATATCGGCCGCCGTCGTGCCGGGACGCACCGTGCACAACCCGCAACCGAAGCCGCCGCACCGGATCTCGATCCGCATGCCGCAGGCGGCCAAGCATAACCACCCAGAGGAGCATAATAATGAAATCGACATTGAAGGTTCTTTTCCTGTCTACCGCGCTTGGTGCGCTCGCCTTTCCGGCGCTGGCCGACGATCTCGTGATCGGGCTTGCGACCGCCCAGACCGGTGGCCTCGCGCCCTACGACCAGCCGTCCCTGAAGGGGCTGGAAATGGCCGTCGAGGAAATCAACGCGGCCGGCGGCGTCGCCGGCAAGTTCCCGATCAAGCTGGTCGCCAAGGATACCCGCTCGGATGCGGCGCAGACCGCGCTCGTCGCCCAGGAACTGGTCGACGAGGGCATCAAGATCCTGATCACGCCCTGCGATGCCGATCCGTCGATCGCCGCCGGCCAGATCACCCAGGCAGCACAGATCCCGACATTCTCCTTCTGCGCCACGACACCGACAATGCCGCTGGCCGTTGGTGATTACATGTTCGGCAATTATCCGGCCGACAATGTGCAGGCGGCCGTGCTTGCCGGCTATGCCAAGGACAAGGGTTTCAAGACGGCCTACATCCTGAAGTCTCCGGACACCGCCTACACGCTGAAACTGCCTGAGTACTTCGCCACCAGCTTCAAGGCGAAGGGCGGCGAGCTTCTCGGCGAGGGCACCTTCAGCATGGGGCAGCAGGACTTCAGCGCCGAAGTCACCAAGATCAAGGCACTGAACCCCGCACCCGACGTTATCATGACGGCTGCCTACGAGCCGGACTTCCCGGCCTTCATCCGCCAGCTGCGCGGCGCGGGCGTCAACACGCCGATCCTCGGCAGCGACGGCATCGATTCCCCGACCACCTTCGGCCTCGGCCCGTTGGTCGACGGCGTCGTGTTCACCACTGCGGGCTTTGCGACCGAAGACAGCCCGCTTGCCGCCTTCAACGCGAAGTACAAGGCCAAGTTCGGCCAGGATCCGGACACCGTCTACATCGCCAACGGCTACGACCTCGGCAAGGTCATCGAGGCGGCGGTCACGAAAGCCGACAGCATCGAGCCGACCGCGATCCGCGAAGCCGTCGCATCGCTCGAAGGCGTTCAGGGCGTGACGGGTGCGATCAGCTATGTCGGCACGCAGGGCATGCCGCTGCGCTCGGTTTCGCTGGTGCGCATCGAAGGCGGAAACCGCTCGCTGGTCAGCCAGGGCGTTCCGGACGCCGCCGACGTTCCCGCGCCGTAACCCTGCAAACGGTGCTCTCCGGCGGCGCGCCGGAGAGCACCCTGCCGGATTTCGTGCTGTTTTGAGGCTGAGGCGGTTGTGCCACGGCAAGGATTTTGCCCGATGATGATGAGTAAGATTGCCGACCAGACCCCCTTGCTCGAGGTCAGTGGCCTCAAGGTCGCCTATGGTCCGGTCGAGGCGCTGAAGGGCGTCGACCTCAAGGTCCACAAGGGCCAGATCGTCACGCTGCTCGGCGCCAACGGCGCGGGCAAGAGTTCGACGCTCAACGCGCTTGTCGGCCTCGCCGCCAAGAAGGCCGGCCGGGTGGTCTTCGACGGCAAGGATATCTCCGCGCTTCCCCCGGAAATGATCGTGCGGATGGGCATGACGCTGACGCCGGAAGGACGCCGCATATTCCCGACGCTGACAGTCGACGAGCATCTGCTGCTCGGCGGGGCGATGCACAAGGGTCGCGGGGCGATCGACCAGGTGCGCGAGGACATGCTCTCGCGCTTTCCGATCCTGAAGGAGCGGCTGCACCAGAAGGCCGGTTCGCTTTCGGGCGGCGAGCAGCAGATGCTCGCGATCGCGCGCTCGATGATGTCCTCGCCCGATCTCTTGCTGCTCGACGAGCCCTCGCTCGGGCTTGCGCCGCAGATCGTCGACCAGATCTTCGAGCTGATCGCGGGACTGCGGGACCGCGGACTGACGATCCTGCTCGTCGAGCAGAACGTTTCGCTTTCGCTCGAGATCGCCGACGCCGGCTACGTCATGGCGAACGGCCGGGTCGTGCTCTCGGGCAGCGCAGCCGAGCTTCGCAATTCCACTGAAATCCAGGGCGCCTACCTGGGCGCGTGACCGGCGACAAGGAGTTTTACCGATGGACATGTTCCTGCAGCAGCTGGTCAACGCGCTCAGCCTCGGCGGCACCTACGCGCTTCTGGCGCTCGGCCTTGCGGTCGTCTTTTCGATCATGGGCCTGATCAACTTCGCCCATGGCGAGCTGATGACGGCGTCGGGCTACGGCCTCTGCTTCGCGCTGATCTTCGGCTTGCCCTTCGGTCTCGCGGTCGTCGTGGCGCTCGCGGTCGCAATCGCACTCGTGCTGCTGATGGAGCGCACCGCATTCCGGCCCGTGCGCGGGGCGAGCGGCACGACCCTGCTTCTGACCAGCTTCGCCGTCAGCGCCATCCTGCGCGTGCTCTTCCAGAATTTCATCTCGGCGCGTCCGAAGCCGGTGCCCATGCCGATGAGCCTGTCGGGCACGATCGAGATCGGCGGCCTGCACATCGGCATCATCCAGGCGACCTCGATCCTGGTGACGGTGATCATGCTCGTGGGGCTGAACCTCTTCCTGCGCACCACCGTCCTTGGACGCGCCATGCGGGCGGCATCCGAGGATTTCGCCATCGTCCGCCTGATGGGCATCCGCGCCAATGCCGTCGTCGCGACCGCCTTTGCGATCTCCGGCCTGCTTGCGGGCGTCGCCGGCATCCTCTGGGTCGCCCAGCGCGGCAGCGTCGATCCGCTGATGGGCTTCCTGCCGGTGCTGAAAGCGTTCATCGCGGCGATCATCGGCGGTCTCGGCAGCCTGTCGGGCGCTGTCGCCGGCGGTTTCCTGCTCGGCTTCATCGAGGTCTTCCTGCAGGCCTACCTGCCCGAAAGCCTGCTGAGCTACCGCGATGCCTTCACCATCCTGCTGGTCATTGCCGTGCTGCTGTTTGCGCCGCAAGGTTTGCTTGCCCGCAAGACAGTCGTAAAGCTCTGACCAGGACCAAATTCATTCCAGATCCTTGGAGCATCCGGTGCCGCAGTCCCCTTCGCAGATAGCCCTCGTTCCGTTCGTCAGCGTCGAGAACATGATGCGCCTCGTCCATCACATTGGCATCGAGGCGATGCTGGTCGAGCTGACGGACGTCATCGAGGCCGATTTCCGCCGCTGGGAGGCCTTCGACAAAACGCCGCGAGTCGCCTCCCATTCGCACGAGGGCGTAATCGAGCTTATGCCCACCTCGGACGGCGAGATCTACAGTTTCAAGTACGTTAACGGCATCCGAAGAACATGGCGCGAGGCCTGCAGACGGTCACCGCGCTCGGGCTTCTCGCCGAACTTTCGACCGGGTATCCGGTCCTTCTGGCGGAGATGACCGTGCTGACGGCGCTACGTACGGCGGCCACGTCGGCGATGGCCGCGCGCCATCTCGCCCGGAAGGGCGCGACCACGATGGCCATGATCGGCAACGGCGCCCAGGCGGAGTTTCAGGCGCTCGCCATGAAGGCGGTGCTCGGCATCGAGCATGTCCGCCTCTACGACATCGACCCGAAGGCCAGCGCCAAGACGGCCGCCAACCTCTCCGGTTCCGGCCTGAAGGTGACGGCATGCACGTCGTCGCAGGCGGCATGTACCCGGTTACAGCAAATTATCGCATAAGGTGACTCCCATCAAAGCATCAGCGGGTCAAGACGCGTGTCAGAAAGTGAAGGTTGCCGCCCACCTCGGAAATAACTAGCCGCCGCGAGTCCCAGACCAGAACGGACACCGGCCGCGTCAGGCCATCGAGAAGGACCGTTCGGTCGAGCGTTGCCTTGTCGAGTTTGAGCAATCGCCCGCTGCCCTTCCGGAACCCGTCCTTCTGGTCATAGAGCCCGTGTTCTAGAACAAGCATCTCTCCATCACTATCAAGGGCAATGCTCACGGGTGTATTGAGACCTTCAACGTCAACGTGTTGCTTTGACGTATCGCCGACCTCGGGGATCGATACGATCTTCCCGGCCCCCGCAAGGAAAGGGAAGCCGCCAAAAAGGGTCACGTATAGGCGGCCGTCGCGAAGGGCGATGCCGGTCGGGACCGCGTCGACTTCGTAGTTGTCGCCTTCCGTGAACTCTGTCGGCGAAAGGCGGTGCAGCGCCGTGGCTGCCTCCTCCATGCGCCGGAATGTTATGAGCGTGTCCTTCCGGCCGTCAGCCGACACGCGTTCCACACTGTTTTTCCCCGAGTCGATCACGTAGTAGGTTTCACCGGCCACGATAAGGTCGAACGGATTCCAGAAATCGCTGCTGATGACACGGGCTTGGCCTGCCGCGTCGACCGCAATGAGAGCATGGTCAAACGGGCCTTCAGCGGAATTGACCGGCGTCCATCCCTGGGCAACGACGAAGTGATTACCCGCACGGACGACACGGTAGGGACCGGTCGGGTCGCCGATGACGTCGAGGCCATGGGGCAGGACCGGTCCGAATGCGACAAGCCTGCCGTCAGGGCCACGGCGGTAGAGCCGGCCGCTGGCGAGATCGGTCAAGAGCAACACATCACCGTCGCGAGACAGGCCGCCGAAGACGGCGCCCGGCACGCTGACCGTCTCGAGCCTGTAGCCGGGCGCCACCATCGGCTCCGCGCCAGCGCCAGATCCAAGAAACAGCAAGCCGGTGACGATTGTCAGGGCGCGGAGCGAACGCATCGGAAGCCCCCATTGGCGGAAAAACGGAATTCCGGATCATAGGCCAGACGATAGGTCGTCGTCAGGTGTTTTGGATCGCTGTTCCATGAGCCGCCACGCAGCACGCGGTATGTTTCGGCACCCGCCGTCACCGCATCCGCTCCATATGGCGCATAGACATCGCCGGTCCATTCCCAGACATTGCCGACAAGATTGAGCACCCCCTCCTCGCTTGCGCCCTCGGCAAAGGACTCTGCGGGCGCTGTCATCGGATAGCCGTCGCTCTCATCACCAGAGCAGCAGATTTTCACGCCGGAATTTGCCTTCATATCGTCCATCGTGGCCACACCCCAAGGGAAGGAGGCACCCGCGGTCCCCCGCGCCGCCCGCTCGTATTGCTGCTCCGACGGCAGTGCCAAGCCATAATATCGACAAAAGGCATTCGCATCTCCCCAACTGACCCCGACGACTGGGTGGTTGCCCAACCCCAAGAGCGGGTGACTGGCGTAGAAGGCCGGGCGGTGGCCGGTCGCTTCGACGAAGTGCTGATACTGCCCATTGGTGATCTCGGTGCGATTGATCGCAAACCCCGGCCCCTCGATCACTTGGCGCGGGCGTTCGTTTTCCGGGCCATCGTCACGTCCAAAGACGAATGCACCGGCAGGAATCACAATCAACGGATTGCCGGTGATCGGATCGACATCGGCGGCTGTCGCGCCGAAGGCGACAAGGGCTACCATCACTGCCGCCCACATCTCAGAAGTCGACACGATCCTGCGTTTCTCCATCGAACAGAAATACGCGATCGATCGCGACCTTCACACCGATCTGCTGGTCGATCCGCCCGGCGAAATTCTTGTCGGCACGCAAGGTCATGAGCTGGCCGCCCGACCGCACGCTGACAAGGGTGTTTTCGCCGGTGAGCTCGACCGCGAAGATCGGTGCAACCAGGTCGACGTCGGCTTTCTCGGCTGTGACCGCATGCGCATCCTCCGGACGGACCCCGAGCACGGCACGAGAGATGTTTGCGCGACCGACGCCCTGCACCCGCAACCCACCGCTGGAAAACACGCCGTCCCTCACCTCCCCCGGTATGAGGTTCATCGGCGGTGAACCGATGAAGCCGGCAACGAAGAGGGTGCGCGGATCGTTGTAGATTTCCCGCGGGGTTCCCAGTTGCTCGATCATTCCCTTGTTCATCACGGCCACGCGGTGCGCCAGCGTCATCGCCTCGATCTGATCATGGGTGACATAGATCGTCGTGACTTGCAGTTCATGCTGAAGGTGCTTCAACTCTGCTCGCATCTGGGTGCGAAGCTTGGCATCGAGATTGGACAGCGGCTCATCCATGAGAAACACGCGTGGGGTGCGGACTATGGCGCGGGCCAGCGCCACGCGCTGGCGCTGGCCACCGGAGAGTTCCTTCGGCAGGCGGGATAACATCGACTCGAGTTCCACCCGCCGCGCGACCTCGGTTATGCGTTGCTTGCGCTCAGTCAGCGGTACTTTGCGGATCTTCAGCGGATAGCCGATGTTGTCTTCCACGCTCAGGTGCGGATACAGGGCATAGGACTGGAAGACCATCGCGACGTCGCGATACTTGGGCAGAATTCCATTGATGCGGTCCGCACCGATGTAGATGTCGCCCGAGGTGGCTTCCTCGAGGCCGGCGACCATCCGCATCGTCGTTGTCTTGCCGCAACCGGAGGGGCCGAGCAGCACGAGAAACTCCTTGTCCCGCACCTCCAGATCGAAGTTCTTCACGGCCACGAACTCGCCGAATTTCTTGCTGACGTTCTTGAAGGTGACGGACGCCATAGGCCTCACCCCTTGACCGCGCCCAGGGACAGCCCCCGGACGAGATGCTTCTGGACGATCAGCGCGAAGACGATGATCGGGACGCTGGAGAGGAAGCCGGCGGCGCTGATCTCGCCCCAATGCGTGGTGTATTGGGTCACCCGGCCGGAAATGCCGACTGGCAGGGTCATCGACCGGTCCGTCTGCGTCAGGATTAGCGCCAGCAGGAACTCGTTCCAGGACAGGATCAGGCTGAAGATCGCCGTTGCGGCTATGCCCGGCCGCGCCAGCGGCAGCGCGATCCGGAGAAAGGCGCCCCATCGCGTGTCTCCATCGACCATCGCAGCCTCTTCCAGTTCAGGGGGAAGATCCTGGAAATAGCTCTTCATCATCCAGGTCACGAAAGGAAGGTTAAAGGCGGTGTAGGCCACGACGACGGCAAACTTGGTGTTCAACAGATTGAAGAAGTTGAAGAAGATGAATAGCGGAATGATCGTCACGATCGGCGGCATCATGCGCGTCGACAGGATCCAGAACGAAATCTGATTGCGCCATTGGCCTGGATACTGGAAGCGGGCCAAGGCGTAGCCGGCCATGGTGCCGAAGATCAGCGAGACGATCGTCGTCGCCATCGCGATGACCAGGCTGTTGAAGGCGTAGATTAGAAATGGCTGCCCTATGAAGGCCGCCTCGTAGTGCTTGAGGGTCGGTGAAAATTCGAACCATACCGGGGGCACCGCGAAGATGTCGATGTCGAGCTTGATCGAGTTCTGGGCAAGCCAGTAGACGGGGAAGAGGGTGATAAACAGCGCCAAAGCCATCGCCAGATAGGCCAGAATCCGTAGCATCCAGCCAAGGGTGCGATACTGGGTGCGCGTTTCCATCCAGTGCCTCCTCAATCGACCAGTCGTAGACGTTTGATGAACCAGGTGCTGAAGCCGACAGTCACGAACAGCACCACCAGCGACACCGCCGCCGCATAGCCGATGTCGACGAAGGTGAAGGCAATCTTGAAGATGTAGAGGCTGAGTGTTTCGGTTGCGCCTGCCGGGCCACCCACGGTGAGAATGAACACCAGATCGAACAGCCTGAGCGCATCCATGATCCGCAGAAGCAACGCGATGGCGATGACCGGCTTGAGGAAGGGAATGGTCAGGTCCCAGAACTGCCGCCAGGCGGATGCGCCGTCGACCTGCGCCGCCTCATAAGGTTCGCTCGGAAGGCTTGCCAAGCCGGCCAGCATCAGCAGAAAGATGAATGGGGTCCACTCCCACACGTCTGCCGCGATGATCGTCGCCATGGCGAGGTTAACATCGCCGGCCCAGGCCTGGGACGGCAACCCCAGGCGGAACATCAGTTCGTTGAGGACACCGAACTGCGGCTGATAAATGAGCTTCCACGTCAGCGCGACGGCGATCGGCGGGATCATCATGGGCAACAGCAGGACCGTCTTGAGGAAGTTCAGCCGGCGGATGTACTTGTCGAAAAGCAGGGCCAGGCCAAGGCCGAGCAGGAATTCCAGCGTCACCGCCACGCCAGTGAAGACCAGCGTGTTCTTGACGGCAAGGTGGAGTTCCGGGTCGGAGAGCATCCGCGCGAAATTGCCGAGACCGACGAACTCGCGCGGTACATCCGGGTCCGGACTGACCTTCTGCACCGCCGCGGTAAACATGTAGACGGTCGGAAAGAGCGTCAGCCCGGCGAGGATCAGGAGCGTCGGCGCCAGCATGAGGATGCGCAAATGCCGCTCGCGCCAGCGCTCAAGCGCCGCACCAACGCCGCCGGGCGTAGTGGTCATTGTCAGATCATACCTCCCGTCTCGCATGTCGGGGCACCTTTTGCACCGGAGCAAAGCGTCGCCCAACGCGCCACTATCGGCGTGGGAAGCGGGAGCACCCGCTTCCCGGTCAATCGGGCAAACCGACAGCGCTCTATTGGCTGATGCCGGTGATCTTCTGGATCGCTGTCTGGGCATTGGCGAGCGCCTGGTCTGGGCTCTCCGTGCCGGCAACCGCCTTGGAAAGCTCGATGCCGAGTGCGTTCTCTATCTCGGGCCATTTGGGATGTCGCGGCCGCGGTGTCGAGAAGTTGATCGCCTGCATCAGCGTCGGATAGTGCCGGAATTGCGGCTGCGACGTGAGTTCAGGATCCGTGAATACAGAGAAGCGGACCGGCGGATTGCCGCGCGTGGCGGAAATCTTGATCTGCTCCGGCGATGTTGCCCAGACCATGAAATCGAAGGCTTCCTGCTTGTTCTTCGCGGCCGACATCACGCCCATGGTCCAGTGGCCAATTTCCGATGAACCGGCGTGCGAGCCGGCCGGCATCGGCGCGTAGGAGATCTTGCCGACCACCTGGCTCTGGCTCGGGTCCTCGAACGTGGCGACCCAGTTCGGCCAGTTGATCGACGAGGCAGCGATGCCCGACGTCATTGCGCGACCGACGTCCTCGGGGGCAAAGCTCTCGACACCCTTCGGGGAGATGCCCTTGAGCGTCATGAACATCGTCATCGCGTCCTTGGCTTCCTTGCTGTCGAGCGTCACCTTGCTGCGGTCGGCATTGAAGAGGTTGGCGCCATACGACCACAGGATTGGCATGAAATCGGCGACCACGTTGTTGCCCTGCCCGCCGCGGAAGACGTAGCCGTAGAACCGCCCTCCGCCGGCGTCAGTAATCGCCTTGGCCGCCTTGTAGACATCATCCCACGTTGCGGGCGCGCCGGAAACGCCGGCCTCAGCGAACTTGGCACCGTCATAGAAGAACATCTGCGCATTGCCGACATAGGGAATGCAGACAAACGGACCGATACTGTAGGGATTGCGGCAAACCGCCAGCGACTTCGCCAGGAAGTCGTTGTCGGGACCAGGGATACCGAGTTTGGCAAAATAGGGACTGAGATCCTCGAGGTGGCCGTTCTCGGCAAAGAACGGGATCCAGGGGTCGTCCATCAGCACGATGTCGAAAGCACCCGATTTCGTCTGCCCGGCATTCGCCGCCTTCTCGAAAACGTTGGCGTAGGGCGCCTGTACGATTTCGACCTTCGAGCCCTTCATCTTCGAGTAGTCGGCTGCAGCGGCTCTAAGTCCGTCGCCCTCGCTGCCTGACGGGACAAGGATTGTGATATCAGCCCACGCCGCTCCGCCGATTGCCATGGCGGATGCCGATATTGCCAAAGTGAGAAGCAGTCTGCGAACCATTGTACACCTCCCGTTCCGAGCTGTTGTCCAATGGCCTTTTCGTAGAGGGCCTTACCCCATCCGGCATGGCGGAGGCACAACCTCGACACCGATGCGAACCAATCTGCGACAAGTCGAAACGATTTCCGGCTCTCCTCGATCCGGCCCAGCTCGTAGAATTAATATTACCACAACGGGAGGGTTATACAGAGAGGTTGTATTAGCAATCCGAATTGGCTTTGGCGCACAGAGGATTGCCCCTTCGTCTCGCTACAGCCACCGCCTGACACGGGCTTTGTAGGCGAGATAGACGTCTCCGAACTTCCGCTCGAGATAAGCCTCCTCGCGGGCGACCACACCATAGCGGATGACGAGATAGAACGGCACCAACAGGACAATGAGCCACAGGCTATCGAAGGCTACGGCAAGACCGATCAGGCCTAGGAACATACCGATGTAGATCGGGTTGCGTGTGAAGCGGTAGGGGCCGTCGTCAACGATCGTCGTCGTCGGATCGGTGGTCTGAATCTGTGTTCCGGCGCGGCGGAAGGTCATCGCTGCCCAGATCAGCAGCGCGAGGCCGGCTAGAAACAAGATGCCGCCGGGCCAGCCGGTCGGCACGCCCGCCGGCAGGAACGGCAGCGGATAAAGCCAGTCGAGCGCAATCCCAGCGATCACCGCGAGCATCCAGGCGATGGGCGGCCGCACCACGGCGCCTGAATTGTCGCGCATGTTCTCGGTCGTCTCGTTCATGCCCAACCCCGTCCGATCCGCTCCCCCTGCCCCCTGAAATATGGCAGCCCGAGAACGAGCTTTGCTACACTGCCAAGGCCGCTCAACCGGTGCGAGTTTACGTCGCTTCGAAAGAGATTTGAAGGCAGAGGGGCGCGAACACCGCAATGCGTACAGATTGCCCTCGAAGGCACCACGCCGACCGCAATTCGTTTACCGCCGAGAATGTGGTCGCCTGGCCCCGGCGAAGAACCTCGCAGTGTCCTCAGCGCCCTTGGTCAACCCATGCGACGCTCAGGGAAGTCGAACTCGACAAGAGGGCGTAATATCGCAAGCTGCACAGCATCGCGAGCCCTGCGCCTACTTCACACTGCGGGATGCGTGAGCGGCTCATGGGAGGGATCTATGAAGCAGCACGGGATCGGTATCCTTGGTGCGGGCATGATCGGCGCCGCACACGCCTTCGGCTACCGTACTCATTGTCCCCGGTTTGCGGATCGGCTGCACGGTCTGCGTCTTGCCGTAGTTGCGGACCCCAACGAGGCGCTTGCCCGGACACTTGCATCGACCTACGGGTTTGAGGGTACTGCGACCGACTGGAAAGCGGTCATGGACAACCCCGCGATCGGCATTGTCAGCGTAGCCCTTCCGAACTTCCTTCATGTCGATGCGGTGGACGCCGCGCTGCAAGCCGGAAAGCACGTTCTTTGCGAAAAGCCGCTGGCGTTGAGTGCCGCCGACGCACGTCGTCTTTATGAAGCGGCAAAGGGAACAGAAGTCTGTGCGGCAACGGTCTTCAACTACCGCCGCATCCCCGCTGTCATCGAGATCCGTAACAGGATTGCCGCCGGTGAGATGGGCGAAATCGTCAACATCCTCGTGCAGTTCCAGTGCGAGTATGCCGCCGATCCATATCTGCCTCACTCCTGGCGCTACGAAAGGGATCGGGCTGGATCGGGCGCACTGGCGGACATTGGTACCCACGCGATCGACACCGCACGCTATCTCTGCGGCGAAATCGACGAAATTGTTGGCGCGGTTTCGAATATCTCGATCAAGGAGCGCTTCGTTGCCGCCGGCGCGACGGTCGGGCATGACAGGGGGGACCTGAGCACAGAGAAAAAGACCGTCGACAACGACGACGTGATGTCGGCCCTTCTGCGTTTTCGCAGCGGTGCGCAGGGCCTGTTTTCCGCAAGCCGTGTGGCCATCGGCATGGGCAACACGCTTTCGTTCGAGGTTTTCGGGACGAAGGCCAGCGCGAAGTTCTCGACGAAACTCCTCAACCAGTATGAGATTGCGCGCTTCGACGGCTCGGGACAGACGCCCTTCGCTACCGTCGCGAACCGGCCGTCCTCACCGAATCTAAAAGAGATGCTTCCCGTCCCCTATGACGGCGTCGGTGTCGGATACGCCGAAATCTTCGGTTTCATGATCCACGACTTCCTGACCGCGATCGCGGAACGCAAACCGATCGCAAGCGGCACGCTGCTCGACGGGTTGCGCGTGGCAGAAATTCTGGACGCGATCCAACGGTCAGCCGAGACGGGTACTGCGACGCGTATCGCGCACGCGCCAGCCTGAGCAGCGTCCACAGGGAGGAAACAAGATGAAAATCGGTTTCAATACGGATGGTTTTGGACATATCCCGACCGAGGAATGCCTCGACCAGGCCGCCGAGCTTGGCATCACGAACGTCGAGTTCTGCATGGGTGGATGGTCGCGCGCGCCGCACGTCAACATCGCCGAACTGCTCGCCAGTTCTGCAGCGCGCGATCAATTGCTCGGCAATGTGAGGGATCGCGGCCTCGAAATCTCGGCGTTGAACTGTTCGGGAAACCAGTTGCATCCCGGAGAAACCGGGTCGATCGACAGCCAGTTGGCCTATATCACGGTGGAACTTGCAGCACTGCTCGGCGTCCGGCGCGTGGTCATGATGTCGGGCCTCCCCGCGGGTCCTGGCGATAGCCATCCCAACTGGATCACATCATCATGGCCGCCTGAGGCTATGGAGATCCTGGGATGGCAATGGAAGGAGCGAATCCTGCCATGGTGGCGGGCGTTTGCAGCCGCGGCGGAGAAAGAGGGTATACGCATCTGCGTCGAGCAACATGGGCGGCAGGCCGTGTACAATTCAGAGAGTTTTTTTCGGCTGCGCGAGGCCGTGGGCCCCACGGTTGGCGTGAACTTCGATCCGTCACACCTCATCTGGATGGGTGGCGATCCGGTATCCGCCATCGGTGAACTGGGTTCCAGCATCTACCATGTGCATGGCAAGGATACGCGGATAGAGCTCCAGTCACGCATCAACGGATTGCTGGACACCAAGCCTGTTGTCCCTGTCCGCGGTCGCTTCTGGAACTACGTTTCGCTCGGCCACGGCAACCCCGTCAGGGCCTGGCTCGAAATCGTTCGAGCGTTGCGCGCTGTCGGCTACGACGATGTCATCTCGATCGAGAACGAGGACTACTCTCTTGATGCAAAGGAAGCGGTCTCCACTTCGGTTTCCACGCTCAAATTCTGTATCGCCGAGAGCGCGAAGGACACCCCCTGAAGCCGAAAGACTCCACGGAACATGGCTGCAGCAGGCCCCATTAGTTGTGATGGCTTGCATGTGATGCACCGGAAGTGTTTCACTGGTAGCTATCGCGTATTACTATAAGCCAACGCGTCGACCAGCCTCGCAAGTTCCACGAGCGAGCTTGCCTGCATTTTCGACATCACGGAGGCGCGATAGACCTCGATGGACTTGATCGACAAGTCGAGTTCATGGGCAATCACTTTGTTGGGCTTGCCAGCCAGAACACCATTCATCACCTCCACTTCTCGACGCCCAAGTCTGGAGAGTTTTTCTTCTACCGAACGACGCTGCGCATAGAGGGCCAAGTTCGTCCGCGAGAGCTGGATAGCAGCCGCAACTGAATCCAGGAGATACTGTTCTTTGAAGGGTTTTTCGATGAAATCGAATGCGCCAACCTTCAGGGTCTCAACCGCGATGGGGACATCGCCGTGACCAGTAACAAAAATAATCGGCAGGGGAAATTGACTGTTTACCAGCCTTCGCTGAAGTTCCAGCCCACTCATTTCCGGCATGCGCACGTCCAGCACCAAGACTCCCGGACGCACGGATTCGTCAGGCGGTAGCTCGGCCAAAAGCTCTGCCGCCGATGCGTGAACCTTCGCTTCCAGTCCGACCGATGAAAACAGGAACGCCATGGAAGAGCGCATTGCTTCATCGTCATCGACAATGAGAACAAGCGGAGCATCGATATCGTTCATTCACCATCCTCCGCCTGCACGGGCAGGGCAAACCGCATGGATAGGCCACCTGCCTGTTCATTTGACGCCCAGAGCCGCCCGCCGTGGCTTTCGACGATAGTGCGGCAAATGGAAAGTCCAAGACCAAGTCCCTGTGGCTTGGTCGTGAAGAACGTCTCAAAAAGCCGTGCTTCGATGTCAGGAGCGAGCCCGGTTCCGTGGTCCCGCACTGCCACTTCTACCTTGCCGTCGGTGCGGCTTGTCGAAACCACAATACCTCGCTCGGGCTGTTTAGCATTGGCCATTGCATCAACGGCATTCTGGAAAAGATTGAGAAGAACCTGCTCAATCTCGATCCTGTCCGCCTTAACCTGCGGCAAATCCGCGGCGAGACGGACGTGGAAAGGAATGTTACAGCGCTTCGCTGTGGCTTCGAAAAGGAGAAGCGCTTCGCGTACCACTTCGTTGATGTCCAGATTTTCGCGCCTGATCTCTCTGCGGCGAACGAAAGACCGAATGCGGCGAACGATGGTGCCAGCTCTTTCAGCCTGTCCTGCAATTCCGCGAGTTCCATCGCGCAGGATGGCCGGGTCGTTACGCCCGGCATCAATAAGGCGCGTCATACCTTCCGCATAGTTTGTGATCGCAGCAAGCGGCTGGTTCAGCTCGTGCGCGATGTTGGACGCCATCTCCCCGAGAATGCCGAGGCGCGAGAACTGGTCGCGCTCCTGCCGGTGGGCTCGCGCCTCCTCCTCCGCCCGACCACGCTCCTGGATCTCGCGCGTAAGTTCAGCCGTTCGTCGACGCACCAAGGTCTCTACACGCACGACGTGAACGATCCACCAGCCAAGGCCCACAGCCGCAATGGCGAACCAATGCCAGTGCTCCCGCACGAAACCGAACAACGTTACGCGCGACAGGTCCTCGAAAGGCCCGATTTTCAGATCGCGGAACAGCGCGAGAACGGGGTTGTAGTCCTGAGGTGCGGTCCAACCGCGACCATCGCTTGGGACCATCTCCAAGAGTTTGGCGGTGACCGACTTGGCAAGGTCGCCGGATGTGGTTGCCAACCTGGCGAATGCCCAGTCCGGATAAAGACGAGAGGAACGCCTGCAAGGAAATCCGCCCGGGTCCTTTTCGGCGACGATCGCAAATTCGTCGACGGAGACCCGCCCTGCCGCAACTTCTTCCTCCAGGAGGCAGGTGCGCAGGACGCCAGCGTCTGTCCGTCCAGCACGCACTTCCTCAATGACGTTTGACATCGGAAAGCCTGTTTCAACGAGGCCGCCGGTCTTGGTGAGCGGCACGCCGGCATCCTCGAATTCCCGCCACACCACCTGCCACCCGCCGAAGGCATCCGCAGCAACCACTGCAATCCTTGCTCCAACAAGTCCTTTGAAGTCGGTAGGGTGGTCGTCCCGATTTCGCACGATCACGGTTGAACCTACGGTATCAACCGCAACATTGTTCTCTCGAGTTTCGAAAGTGGCGACACGTGTTACCCCGAAGCGTCCTTCCAATTCGACGTAGTTGCCGGGATTGGTGATTAGGAAATCGACAGAGTTCGACTGCACGGCACGCGATACACCAGCAAGATCAAGAGGAACCATGACAAACCGGAACTCCGGCAAGGCATCGCCGAGATATTCAAAGGTTTGTTCAAAATCTCTTGCGGCTCTCTCAGAGCCCTGGAATGCAAGCACAGCAATCCTGATCTCGCGCGCCTGCGCGAGGTCCACAGGTACCAAAATACAGAGAACGGCGAGCAGTACGCGGATCATCGACCTTTGCGAGACAAAGCCCCTAATTTTTGCAAAGCGAGAGGCCGGCAGCGTTGAAACTGCCGGTCTCTCTTCGACGCAGATTGATGGGCTAGTAGCGCGCATCCTTTGGCTTCCCGCCATTTGGCCAGTCTTTCAATTTGTCGGCAAAGTCTGGTCTCGGCATGTGACTGAAGTAATCCGCGACGTCGAGGGCTTCTTGGTCCGTCAGACCGCCCTGTCCAAGCGGAAATTTCTCGTGAAAGCCGATAGGCATGTTCCGCTGCACGAAGGCGGCCGCCGTATAGGTACGAGCCATGCCCGCGCCGATGTTGAACGACCGATCACCCCACAACGGCGGATAGACTAGCCGTCCGACATCATCCTTCAAACCTTCCCCGTTGGCTCCGTGGCAGACTGCACATTGGGCCGCGTAGATTTTCTGGCCATTCACCGGATCGGGAATGAGCGACTGGTCGATTTTGCCGACTCCACGACCTGGAACTTTGTCTTCCGGCTTGGTTTCACCCCTCATCCAATCAAAGTAGGCAACCATGGCCTTCATATCGTCGCTATCGACCTTGAGCGGCTTGCCATTCATCGATCGACGGAAGCAGCCATTGATGCGTTCCTCCATCGTGATCTCTTTGCCCGCGCGCGGCGCATAGCTTGGGAAAAATGCCGAAACACCGACATAGGGCGAGCCATCGGCAACGGTACCGGCATTCAGATGGCACGATGCGCAGTTCAGGTCGTTACCAACGTTATCTGGCACGAGCTTGCGCGTCTCCGCGTTTAATCTCATTCCGCGCACAAGCTGCTCGGAATTTGGCTCATCAAGTAGCGCGGCAAGACGTGGAGTCTCGAAGCTCGAGTCATCAATCTTCGGATCAATGTGTTTGCGTGCTTGAGCAACCTGGCCCTTGGAAATCGCCGGAGACCCTGCTCCCCAGTTCTTCCGCACATAGCTGAGGATGTCTGCGATCTCCTGATCCTCGATACGCGCGAAGGCAGGCATCGTATAGGTTCGAGGATGGGCGTTCGTCGACGCGGTTTCCCAGCCCGTCAATGTGATGTGAATGAGGGTCGAGGGATCGAGCGCCGAGACCGTCGGGTTCCCCGCGAGGGCTGGGAAGATTCCTTTCACACCTGTCCCGTCCGGCCGATGACAGTCACTGCAGAACTGCATGTATCCGAGCCCGCCAGGGGTTGTATAGGCGGTCGAGGGCGCATCGCCGTAAACAGCTTCCGTCACTACCGCTCTCTGCGTGTCTGACGGAAGCGACTTCAAATATGTGGCTATGGAAACCAAATCGCCGTCGGTGAAATTCTGCGTCGAATGCAGGATGACATCGGTCATCGAGCCGGAAACAGTCGTGAAGCGATTCCGCCCTGTCTTAAGCAGTTCGACGGTGTCATTCACTGTCCACAGGTTCCTCAGCTCGACCGCATGCCAGTTTTCCACCTTCGCGCCGGCGAGGAACTGGTCGCCCTTAGGGTCCTTTTCCGTCATCGCGACTTCCTGGAATGCGATGCCCCGTGGCGTGTGGCACGCCCCGCAATGACCAAGCCCTTGCACCAGATAGGCACCTCGGTTCCAAGCGTCATCCTTCGTTTGATCGAAGACGAAGCGTGTGTCGTCCGCGAAGACGGCGTTCCAGTAGGCAAGTCCGAATCGAAGGTTGAACGGGAAGTTCATCGCGGCATCGCGATTGGCCTTTTCGACGGGCTTGACGCCGTTCAAAAGGTAGGCCCACAGCGCAATCATGTCTTCGTCGGTGATCTTCGCATACGAGGGATACGGCATGGCGGGGTATAAATTGTGCCCGTCGGCATCGACCCCTTTACGCATCGCGCGGTCAAACTCGCCAAAGGACCAGCTGCCTATGCCTGTCTTTGAGTCCGGCGTGATGTTGGTCGACCAAATCGTTCCCATGGGCGTTTCAAGCGCGAGACCGCCCGCCATTTCGTCACCACCCTTGTCGGTATGACAGGCGATGCAATCGCCAAGCTGCGCGACATACTTGCCGCGCGCGACCAGGGCGGGATCGGACAGTTGGCCCGGATCTGGCTCTTCTGCCGTAATGCTTGGCGGCACCGCCATCAAGATGGCAAATCCACCACCAAGGACAATCGCTGACGCGGCCGCGAACTTCAGCCACCTCAAACGCCCTCTGTTTCTCTCGTGCATGACATGAATCCTGTATCAATTGCACGGAGGAGAATAGAACCGTCAACACGGGAAAACGATTTGGGGCGATCCCGTCTTCAATGAGGGTTTTCCCTATAAGCGCTTGTCAAATATCATTTTTCAGAATTGGCCGTACCCATCCTGTTCACCGCCTTTTGCCTCCGGCGGCGGTGGCACGGATGTGGAGCAGGTTGGCAATCGGTTCGTGGATGGAGACGAAGCGTTGCAAATGTCACTTCGACTCGAAGTCGCCTCATGATCCGCAGCCGAACTGAAGAAGATGTTTTGAGAGCGTCGTGCCAGCAATACCGTGCGCTCGGATCAACAACTGGGCGTTCGACGGGAAGACCACCAAGCTGCTTTCGCAGGAGAGATGCGACTCCGGATAAAAACACAGTAGCGCGTTAAGCACCGCGATTCTCGACAGTTCACAACGTACCCGCACACGTGGCGTGCGAGTACGTTGCATTTGTCAGAAGTCCATGCCGGGCGGCATCTGTGGCATTGGCGCTTCTTTCCTCGGCTTCTCCGCCACCATGGCTTCGGTAGTGACCAGCAGGCCCGCCACCGACGCGGCGTCCTGGAGCGCGGTGCGCACGACCTTGACGGGGTCGATAACACCCTGCGCGAAAAGGTCGCCGAACGCGTTTGTCTGTGCGTTCCAGCCATAACCGAAGTCGGCTACCTCGCGCAGCTTGCCGACGATGATCGAGCCTTCGGCGCCCGCGTTTTCCGCGATCTGGCGCACAGGGGCCTCAATGGCGCGGCGGACGATCTCGATGCCGTGTTTCTGGTCAGAATTTTCGGTCTGAACACGGCTCAGCGCCGTAACGGCCCTCAGCAAGGCGACGCCGCCGCCGGGCAGGATGCCTTCCTCGACCGCGGCCCTGGTTGCGTGCATGGCGTCGTCGACCCGGTCCTTGCGCTCCCTGACCTCGACTTCCGTCGAGCCGCCAACCCGGATAACGGCAACGCCGCCGGCAAGCTTGGCCAACCGCTCCTGGAGCTTCTCCCGGTCGTAGTCGGAGGTGGTATCCTCGATCTGTGCCCTGATCTGGGTGATGCGCGCCTGGATTTCCTGCCTTGCGCCGGCGCCATCGACGATCGTTGTGTGTTCTTTTTCCACGACGATCTTCTTGGCGCGGCCGAGCATGTCCAGCGTGACGTGCTCGAGCTTGATGCCGAGGTCCTCGGAGATGGTCGTGCCGCCGGTGAGGATGGCGATATCCTCCAGTATCGCCTTGCGGCGATCGCCGAAACCCGGCGCCTTGACCGCCGCCACCTTAAGGCCACCGCGAAGCTTGTTGACGACCAGTGTGGCGAGGGCCTCGCCCTCCACGTCTTCGGCAATGATCAGCAGCGGTTTGCCTGACTGGACCACGGCCTCCAGGACAGGAAGCAACGCCTGCAGATTGGACAGCTTCTTTTCGTGGATCAGCAGATACGGCTCTTCCAGTTCGACGCGCATTTTTTCCTGATCGGTGACGAAGTAGGGCGAGAGGTAGCCGCGGTCGAACTGCATGCCCTCCACCACCTCCAGTTCCGTCACCGCGGTCTTGGCTTCCTCGACCGTGATGACACCTTCATTTCCAACCTTCTCCATCGCCTCGGCCAGAAAGCGCCCGATCTCGCTGTCGCCATTGGCAGAGATGGTCCCGACCTGGGCGATCTCGTCGTTCCGGGTGATCTTGCGGGCGTTCTTCTTCAATTCCTCGACGACCGCCTCGACCGCCTTGTCGATGCCGCGCTTGAGGTCCATGGGGTTCATCCCGGCGGCGACGGCCTTTGCACCTTCCGTGACGATGGACTGGGCGAGGACGGTTGCTGTGGTGGTGCCGTCGCCGGCTATGTCGCTCGTCTTCGAGGCCACTTCGCGCACCATCTGGGCGCCCATGTTTTCGAACTTGTCCTCGAGCTCAATTTCCTTTGCCACCGTGACCCCGTCCTTCGTAATGCGGGGAGCGCCGAACGACTTGTCGAGCACGACATTACGGCCTTTCGGGCCGAGCGTTACCTTCACGGCATTGGCAAGGATATCGACGCCACGCAGCATCTTTTCACGCGCATCGGCATGAAACCTCACTTCCTTCGCGGCCATGTCCTCCTCCTTCGGTAGCTAAGCGGTTTCGGTCTATGACTTTTCGCGTTCAGGGATGCGACTGCAAATATTAGCACTCCCTTAGGAAGACTGCTAACGTGTTTCACCGAACTGCCCGCCGAAAGCGGCTCTTGGTCTTCTGACCTCGTCACTCGTGGGATAATTGCGGCGCGAGAGAGTCGCCGAGAATTGTTCTTGAAACCAGGGAATAACTCTGGAATCAGAAGCGTTCAAAAATCAACCACTGCGCGAAACATCGGCGATGCCCAGAATCGGTCGAGCCGCGCGTCGGTCCCATAACTGGCGCAAAGACATTTGACGGATGGCCATGAACAATCATTACGGTAGCCTTGCTGCCCTCGTCTATGATCTCGACAAGCCCATCGGCCGCACATTCGGCAATGAACTTTCCTTCTACCGCAACCGCCTGGCGGAGTGCCGTGGTCCAATCCTGGAGCCGGGTGTCGGGAATGGTCGCCTGTTGATCCCTCTCCTCGAGGCCGGACTGAACGTCGAGGGTTTTGACGCCTCGAAGGAAATGCTGCTGCGCTGTCTGGCGCATTGTCGCGAACGGCACCTTTTCCCAAGGCTGGACCAGATGCGGTTCCAGGATTTCACCTATGACCATCGGTTCGATGCAATCATCGTGCCCGTCGGCTCGTTCCAGCTAATCTGGGATTTCACCGAGGCGCTTGCCGTTCTGCGCCGGTTCCACGATCATCTTGCGCCCGGCGGCCGCCTGATCATCGACCTCGACCCGGCCGGAAAGATCATCGATTCCTCGACAAGCGTCAGAAGTTGGTCGGTCGGCGATGGCGACCTGATCACGCTGCAGGTGCAGCACGCCGATTTCGATTATATCGCCCAGCGCCGGGTTTCCCATCTCCGCTACGAACGCTGGCGCGACACGCGCCTGATCGAGACGCAGCTCGAACTTTTCACGCTGCGCTGGTGGGGTGTCAATGAATTCGTGCTTGCGATGGGTGCTGCCGGTTTCAGCGACATCTCCGTCTCGGGCAGCCATGATCACGGCCGGGCGCCGAATTCCGATGACTGGATCATCACCTTCGAAGGCCGAAAAGATTAAAACCAAACAAGCCAAGCGGCCGTTCCTGGCCGGGATGGCATGGGCCGGCAGGAGTGGTCGGTCCTGCCCACTGTCGTTGCCGTCCACGAAATGGCTGTTTACGATTGTGGCAAAAAAGAGAAATTGAACCCTATCATTCTTATAGACATTCTCTATAATTCGTCCCCGTGGGCATGAGTGCCCGGCCGGAGACGCTTGCCCGACGGCTGCGTCCGAAGGAAAGGATGACGACGATGGGCAACGCGAATGCTTTCGGCAAGGCCAGCTTCGGCCACAAGCGCCAACCGCATTCTCCGCATCCGGAGCGCGCCCGGCGCTGGGCTCTTGATGGTGTTGTCTGCAACGTGGTCGCAGGCGCGGCCTTCCTCTTTGTCGTCGCTCTGGTCTTTGGCCTGCTCTGATCGAGTTTGCGCCTCTCTAAAGGTTCCAGAACCGCTTGGCATTCGCCCGGTAGAGCTTCTCTCGTTCCTCGGCGGTACAGGCGCCGAATATCGCTTGAGTCGCGCCGACCCAGGTCGACAGCCCCCCGCCACGTGTGCAGACCGGCCAATCGCTGCCCCAGAGAACCCGATCCCAACCGAAGGCGGAAACGATGTGCTCCGCATAGGGGCGGATCGTCTCGACAGTCCAGGCTTGCGGATCGGCATAGGCGACGATGCCGGAAACCTTGGCCGTCACGTTGGGCCGACGGGCGATTTCGCTGATGCCGCGTTTCCAGCTGTCATACTGCCCTGAAATGATATCCGGCACGCCACAGTGATCGAGCACGAAACGGACGTCCGGCGCGCTGTCGATCAGCGCCATCGCCAGCGGTTGCTGGCGGGCCAGCATGCAGATATCGAAGGTGAGGCGACTACCCGCCATGCGCTTGAGGTTGTCGCGGAAGAGTGCCTGCTCAGAGATGTCGTCGGGTACCACATGCAGCACGCGACGAAAGCCCTTGACGAAGGGATCGGCCTCGCAGCGTTCCAGATAGGCGGCAAAACCGACCTCTTCCGGCCGGCATGCGGCGATCACGCCCTGGATCATGCCGCCTTGCGACACCGCGAGGCTGCGTACCATCTCGGTTTCGACCTCAATGTCGGAGGTGGCGACATCAACCTCCATGTGCACGGCCGCCTCAATGCCCAGCCGCTTCGCTTCCAGAGCGTACTCGGCATAGGTGAAATCACGATCCAATTCGCCCGCGCCCGAAAGCCAGGGATAGGCAAGCTTGGACTGGTCTATCAGATGCAGGTGCGTGTCGATGAACATGGCGCGTCCCCCTCATGTTACCGCGTTCAAGGCGCTTGCTGCGCCGAGCGGAGTTGCCATTCAATCCGCCGGCTGATCGCCCGTATCGTTTGTTGACAGCGGCAAAATTTGTCCTTTATGTATAAAGAACAATTGTGGAAACACAAGTGGCGGCCGACCGCCGTTCGCTGCACCATGGAGGATAGAATGGCCCGTATCACCGGCATGCGTGTATTCGACTTGCGGTTTCCGACATCCAAGAGCCTGGACGGCTCCGATGCGATGAACCCCGATCCGGACTATTCGGCCGCCTACGTCATTCTCGACACGGACAAAGCCGGCCTTGCCGGTCACGGGCTGACTTTCACGATCGGCCGCGGCAACGACATCTGCTGCATGGCGATCAAGGCGATGGAGCATCTGGTCGTCGGCACGGAGCTGGACGAGGTGCGCAAAGCGCCTGGAAAATACTGGCGCCACCTGACGAGCGACAGCCAGTTGCGCTGGATCGGTCCGGACAAGGGTGCGATGCACCTTGCTACCGGTGCAGTCGTCAATGCGGTGTGGGACCTGCTGGCAAAGCAGTCCGGAAAGCCTGTCTGGCAACTCGTCTCCGAGCTGTCGCCAGAAGGGATCGCCAACATTGTGGACTTCCGCTATCTCACCGACGTGCTCACCCGCGAAGAGGCTGTTGCGATCCTCAAGAAGGCCGAGGCCGGAAAGGCGGAGCGGATCGAAACGCTGAAGCGTGAGGGTTATGCCTGCTACACCACGTCGGCTGGTTGGCTCGGCTATCCCGAGGAGAAACTGCGACGCCTCTGTCAGGAGGCGGTGGACGCCGGATTCAACCATGTAAAGATGAAGGTCGGCCGCGACCTCGATGACGATATCCGTCGGCTGACGATAGCCCGCGAAGTGATCGGCCCGGACCGCTACCTGATGATCGACGCCAACCAGGTGTGGGAGGTCGACCAGGCGATCGACTGGGTGAAGAAGCTCGCCTTTGCCAAGCCCTTCTTCATCGAAGAACCGACCAGTCCGGACGATATTGCCGGCCATCGCAAGATCCGACAGGCTATCGGCCCCGTGAAGGTCGCGACCGGCGAGATGTGCCAGAATCGCATCATGTTCAAGCAGTTCATCGCGGAAGGGGCGATCGATATCGTCCAGATCGACTCCTGCCGCATGGGCGGGCTGAACGAGGTGCTGGCGGTGCTGCTGGTCGCGGCGAAGTACGGTCTGCCCGTCTGGCCACATGCGGGCGGTGTCGGGCTTTGCGAATATGTCCAGCACCTGTCGATGATCGACTATGTGGCCGTCTCCGGCACGAAAGACGGCAGAGTGATCGAATACGTCGACCATCTGCACGAGCATTTCGTCGATCCCTGCATCATTCGCAATGCAGCCTATATGCCGCCGTCGACCCCGGGATTTTCGATCGAGATGAAGCCGGAATCGATTGCCGATTATACGTTCCGGCCCTAAAAGACGGACACTGCTTTCCGTTTTGCGGCACCGCCGTCCGGCGTGCCGTCCCATCCTGCCTGGGGAGACTGCCGTGAGTGAAATCCTGACGATCGCCGATCTGAAGGCGCGCGCGAAACGTCGTGTGCCGAAGATGTTCTTCGACTATGCCGATTCCGGCGCCTACACCGAAGGCACCTACCGGGCGAACGAGGAGGATTTCCAGAAGGTGAAGCTGCGCCAGCGCGTGCTGGTCGACATGTCGAACCGCTCGCTGGAAAGCGAGATGATCGGCGAAAAGGTGTCGATGCCGGTGGCGCTTGCCCCGACCGGCCTGACCGGCATGCAGCATGCCGACGGCGAGATGCTGGCGGCGCAGGCGGCCGAAGCGTTCGGCGTGCCCTTCACGCTGTCCACCATGAGCATCTGCTCGATCGAGGACGTCGCCTCCGTCACGACCAAGCCGTTCTGGTTCCAGCTGTATGTGATGCAGGACCGCGATTTCGTCCTCAACCTGATCGACCGCGCCAAGGCGGCCAAGTGCTCGGCGCTGGTGCTCACCCTCGACCTGCAGATCCTCGGCCAGCGTCACAAGGACGTGCGCAACGGTCTGTCCGCGCCGCCGAAGTTCACCTTCAAGCATGTCTGGCAGATGGCGACCCGGCCGCTTTGGTGCATGCAGATGCTCGGCACGCAGCGCCGCACCTTCCGCAACATCGTCGGCCACGCCAAGAGCGTCACCGACCTGTCGACGCTGAACGCCTGGACGAGCGAGCAGTTCGATCCGCAGCTGTCCTGGAACGACGTCGCCTGGATCAAGGAGCGCTGGGGCGGCAAGCTGATCCTGAAAGGCATTCTGGACGAGGAGGATGCGCGCATGGCGGTCTCGACCGGCGCGGATGCGATCATCGTCTCCAACCACGGCGGCCGCCAGCTTGACGGCGCCCCCTCCTCGATCAGCATGCTGCCGCGCATCGTCGATGCCGTCGGCGGTCAGGTCGAAGTGCACATCGACGGCGGCATCCGCTCCGGCCAGGACGTGTTGAAGGCGCTCTGCTACGGCGCCAAGGGCACCTATATCGGCCGCCCCTTCCTCTACGGCCTCGGCGCCGGCGGCCAGGCGGGCGTCACCAAGGCACTGGAGATCATCCGCAAGGAACTCGACATCACCATGGCGCTGTGCGGCGAGCGCGACGTGCGCAACCTGTCGCGCCGCAATCTGCACCAGGGAGGCGTTGGTGCACGGATCGATTAGCGGTCATGGTGCAGTCGAGTTGCTATTCAAGTGGTTGTGGAAATTGTGAGTTCATGGTGAACCGCGACTTACGAACGCTTGAGCTAGCCTGCGTGCCTTATCTGGGCGAGCAGTGTCTTGCGCTCGACCGGCGTCTGGTAGCCAAGGCACTTGCATGCGTCGCATTGTGATATCAAACAGCTCGGCGTCCGTGACGGTCAGAGAATCGACCTCATTGCGGCTTTTTTGCGAGTGATAACCCGTTGGTATCATTCGCAAGACTTCATTCTCGAACCACCGGTTGCAACAGAGCACATCTAGCGCCCTCATGATGGCATTTGCATGTGGTGCACCGCCGTTGTACCGTGCAGTACTGATAGGCCTCAAGTTTCAACCCTTGCCGAGTAGCCGGGATTATGGACCTTGCCCTCGCCCTTGGCCTGATCGCCTTCAAGGTCGCGCTGCTGATCGCGATGCTGCTGCTGCTGCCGTTGCCGTTGACCTGGCTGGAACGCAAGATCGCCGGGCGCATCCAGCAGCGGATGGGACCGATGCGCGTGGGGTGGCACGGGTTGCTGCAGCCGGTGGCGGACGGCATCAAGCTCCTGACCAAGGAGGATCACATTCCGGCCGAGGCGGACCGCTTCCTGTTCAAGCTGGCGCCGATCCTGGCGCTCGCCCCGCCCTTCGTGGTGTTCGTCGCCATCCCCTTCGGCGAGGATATCTCGGTGCTCGGCCACGACATCTCGCTCTACGCCTCGAACATGAACGTGGCGCTGCTCTTCGTCTTCGCGGTCATCGGCATCGAGGTCTATGGCGTGATCTTCGGCGGCTGGGCCGCCAACAGCAAATATGCCGTCCTCGGCAGCCTGAGGACCTGCGCCCAAATGATCAGCTACGAAATTCCGATGGGGTTTGCGGTCATCGGCGTGGTCATGATGGCACAATCGATGAGCCTGCTCGAGATCGTCCGCGCGCAGGCCGATGTCTGGAATGTCGTCTACCAGCCGGTCGGCTTCCTCGTGTTCTTCGTCGCGGGGCTCGCCGAAGCGCAGCGCATCCCCTTCGACCTGGCGGAGGCGGAAGGCGATCTGGGGGCAGGCTTCCATACCGAATACAGCGGCATCCGCTTCGCATTTTTCATGGTCAGCGAATACGTCATCATGGTGCTCGTATCGGTCCTGGTGGTGATCCTGTTCTTCGGCGGCTGGAATGGCGTACTGATCCCATTGCCGCCGCTCCTCTGGTTTGTGCTCAAGGTCGCATTCTTCGTCTACCTGTTCATGCTGTTTCGCTTCACCTTCCCCCGCTACCGCTACGACCAGTTGATGGCGATCGGCTGGAAGGTCTTGCTTCCCCTGTCGTTGGCGAACATAATTATCACAGGAGTTGTCATCTCTTAGGAGCCGCAGCGGCTCCACTGCGGGGCGGCGATGTCACGTGCACTGGACAGAGCTGGAACATGGATCGGCTGGGCGTTCTTCGCCGATTTGGCGGGCGGCCTCGCCCTGACCTTCGGCTACATGTTCTCCCGGCCCGTGACCATGCAATATCCGGACAAGGAGAAATGGCTGCCCTACTCGCGTTACCGCGGTCATCACTTTCTGAAGCGGGACGAAGAAGGCGAGATCAAGTGCGTGGCTTGCGAACTCTGCGCGAAGATCTGTCCGTGCGACTGTATTGAAGTCGTCCCCTACGAGGACGAGAATGGCAAGCGCCATCCAATCAAGTTCGAGATCGACACGGCACGCTGCCTGTTTTGCGGGCTGTGCGAGGACGCCTGCCCGGCGGATGCGATCGCGCTCGGCCAGCAGTACGAATTCTCAAGTTTCTCGTCGCGCGACCTGGTAATCGGGCGTGACGACCTGCTCGCCAAGCCGGGCAAGGCGATGACCGGCGGCGGCGTTGTCGCCGCGCACCTGAACACCGAACGGGAGGTGCGGGTCGAGGCGAGCGAACCCCACGGATACAACTGGTGGCGGAATATCCGGCGAACGTGAACGCACGCCAGCCGTCGGCCACGGAGGCAGGGAGGAGGTCCAGATGTTTGTCGGCGAAATCGTGAGGAACAAGGGTGTCGGCGTCATCGCGGTTACCCCTGATCAGACGATGGTGGACGTTCTGCGGCTGTTTCGCGACACCAACATCGGCTTCGTTGTCGTCAGCCTTTCGCCCGGGAGATGCCTGGGTACGCTGTCGGAAAGGGATTGCTGCAACGCGATGGCGGAGTATGGGGCGGAGGCCGCGTTGATGCGCGTCGCGGACATCATGAACCCCAGCGCGGCGACCTGTTCGACAGGAGATTTGCTGCCGGTGGCGATGGCGATCATGACCGAGCGGCGGACACGCCATGTGCTGGTCATGGATGGCGATGCGCTGGTCGGCGTGGTCAGCATCGGCGACGTGGTGAAGCACAGGCTTGAAGAAGCGCACCGCACGGAAAAAGACCTGCACGACTATATTTCCGGAACCAGTTATCACTAACGGGCCGCATTGCGAGTTCCGCCGGACAGCCGCAACATCCTTGCGCACGCTGATCGACGTGTGGCATTGAGAGGCTTCATGCCCCCCGCCCTCCCAATCTTCATGCCCCACGCCAGATCTGGCTCGTCCGGTCGACCTCCTGGCTGGAGTGTACTTTCTGGACCTCCACCGGGCACGGGTATTCGCCCCGCCGCATCAGGCTGTTCAGACGCATGGCTCTGTAGTTTTCCGGAACGAAGACGAGTCCCTTGGGAAACTGCCGGTTGACCTTTAGCCGCGCCGTCAGTTCGGCCCGGGCGGAACGCACGACCACCTGATCCCCATCGGAAAGGTCGCGTTGCGCGGCGTCCTGCGCGCTCATCTCGACATACGGGTCGTTGGCGACTGTATTCAGGATCTCCGAGCGTTCGGAAAGATAGCCATTGTGGAACAGGCTGTTGCCGGTGGTCAGCATGAGCCCGCCGGCCGCAGTCGAGGCGGGCGCTGCTGCAAAGTACGCGCCGGCGGGAGGTGTCGGGGTTATCTTGGTGAATGACCCTTCAGAACCAAGCCCATCCAGCGTCGGCCCCTCGTAGTACGGAACCAGCCGGGCAATCTCGTCGAAAATTTCGCCCGGCGCGGACGGCTGCAGTGTTTGACTGCGGGCCGCTGCGACGAAGTCGAAGATCGCCAGATTGTGCCGCGCCGCGAAGGGCAGTTCGCGGAACTTGCGGACGGTCTGGATCCGCCCCTCGTTGTTGGTGAAGGTACCCGACTCCTCGCCGTAACCCGCCGCCGGCAGCACGACGTCGGCCAGACCGGCCGTCTCCGTGAGGAACGCATCCTGCACGATCAGTAGCTCCGCCGAACCGAGCGCTCGCGCCATGAGTTCGCGGTCGGGATAGGAGATCAGGGGATCGCTTCCGACGATGTAGAGCGTGCCCATTTGCCCTCTGTCGCACAGGTCCAGCATCGCGCCGAAATCGGCACCCGGTCCGGACGGGATGTCGGCGCCCCAGGCCGTTTTGAAGGCTGCGCGCGCTGCCTCGTCGGCGACCGGCCGCAGTCCCGGCAGCACCGCCGGCAGAACTCCCATGTCCCAGGCGCCCATCTGGTTGGCACGGTCGAAGAGGAACTGCATCGCGGGCTGCTTGCCGAGTGTGTGCAGCAGTTGCAGAAGATTGTTGAGCTGCTGCAAGGTCACGCGCGCTTCGGGCGATCTCAGCAGATCGACGCTGACAAGGAGGGTGACACTCAGGTTGTCCCTGAGCGTCGCTGCTAGACGGCCCGTTTCGTCACTGGCGGCTGTCGCGCCGACCGCTGCGAGGACATCACCCGGCAATGCGTCACCGGCCGCCGCCGCGAGGCCGGCCACCACCGCGCCAAGACTCGCCGCCTCGCCGCCGGGGGATGCGCGAACCACCGCCCGGGCGTCGGCGTCGAGGCGGGATGGCCGCGCTGACAGCATGAGCAACCGGGTCCCCCGCCGCCGTGCGGCGTCGCGGAGCAAGTATTCGGTGACCGGGTTCTCCTCGGTCACGTTGCCGCCGATGACCAGCACACAGTCGTTGCCGATCACATCTTGCAGCGGAGCACGGCTGTAGAACCCCGCCACCAGCGGCGCCAGGGTGTCGGCTGGCGTCGGCCAGCGCGACGAGCAGTCGATGTTGTTGGTATGGAACACCGTCCGCATCAGCTTCTGGAACTGATAGAGCACTTCGTTGGGCAGGCGCGGCGAGGCCAGCCCGCCGGCGGGTTTGTTGGCGACGGCGGCTAGCCGCTGGCGCAGGTAGTCGCCTGCCTCCTCCCAGGAAACCGGGACCAGCGCACCGTCACGCCGGATCATCGGCCGCTTGATGCGGTCCGAGCTCTCGATGAAGTCGAGGCCGAAGCGGCCGCGCACGCAGAGCGTCTCGCGGTTGACTCCGTGCTCCTCTTTCGAGCGGACCCGCATGAACTCGCCCTTGCGCGCCCCCACGGTGAGCTGGCAGCCGGTGCCGCAATGCGGGCAGATCGTGTCGGTCTCGGCGAGGTCCCAGGGCCGTGCCCTGTAGCGATAGGGAAAACTCATCAGCGCACCGACCGGGCAGACCTCGACGCAGTTGCCGCACTGGTCGCAGCTGGCAAGGCTGCCCTCGAAGCCGGTGACGGCGGTGTCCATGCCCTTCTCGACCGTGCCGAGGGCGACCGCGCCGACCACCTCCTCGCACATCCGCACGCAGCGCTGGCACTGGATGCAGCGGTTGACGTTCATGATGATGACTGGGCTGAGGCGGATGTCCTTCGAGTGAAAGACCCGCTTGGCATCGCGGAACCGGCTTTCGCGCGGTCCGTAGGCCATCACCATGTCCTGCAGCTCGCACTCGCCGCCCTTGTCGCAGATCGGGCAATCGAGCGGGTGGTTGGCGAGCAACATGTCGAGCATCGATGAGCGCGTCTCCTCGATCAGCGGCGTGTTGGTCCTCACCACCATGCCATCGGTGATTGCGGTCGCGCAGGACGGCTGCAGCCGCCGCTGCCCTTCGATCTCCACCAGGCACATGCGGCAGGAGGCCAGCGCCGGCAGCCGCTTCATGTAGCAGAAGGTCGGAATGGCGATGCCCAGGCGCTCGGCCGCCTGCAGCACCGTGGAGCCGGCCGCGACGTCCAGCGTCTGTCCATCGATCGTGATGCTAGCCATGCTTCCTCGCAGTCTTGTTTCCTGCACACGCACTTCAGTGGAACGGGCACCGCCGCTCCTCGACATGGGCGACGAATTCCTCGCGAAAATGCTTCAGCGCCGCCCGCAAACCCATCGCAGCGCCATCGCCGAGCGCACAGAAGGTGTTGCCGAAAATGCCCTTGCAGAGCATGTCCAGCTGCTCCAGGTCGCTGGGCGCGCCCTCCCCGGCCTCGATCCGGCGCATCACCTTCACGGCCCAGTTCAACCCTTCCCGGCACGGCGTGCACTTGCCGCAGGACTCATGGTGGAAGAACTCGACGATCCTCGTCGCAACCTTGACCATGCAGGTCGTGTCGTCGATCACGACGACGCCGGCCGAGCCGAGCATGGAGCCGACGGCGGCCAGCGAATCGAAGTCCATCCCGACCTCCAGCCCGCTCGCCGGGATCACCGGCGCCGAGACCCCGCCCGGGATCACCGCCTTGATCTTGCGCCCCGGCAGCGGGCCACCGGCGTGCTCCTCGACCAGTTCGCGCAAGGGGATGCCCATCGGCAATTCGTAGAGACCGGGTTTGCACACCTGGCCGCTGACACAGTAGAGCTTCGGGCCGGGGCTCTTGTCCGGGCCGATGCCCCGGAACCACTGCGCCCCCCGCATCACGATATGCGGCACGCAGGCGATCGTCTCGACATTGTTGATCACCGTCGGGCTGGCATAAAGGCCGGCAACGGCCGGAAACGGCGGCTTCAGCCGCGGCTGCGCCCGCTTGCCCTCGAGCGACTCCAGCATCGCGGTCTCCTCGCCGCAGATATAGGCGCCGGCGCCGCAATGGATGTGGATCGTGAAATCGAAGTCCGAGCCGAGAATGCCGGTGCCTAGATAGCCCTTCGCGTGCGCCTCGGCGATCGCCTGCTCGAGGCGGCGGATCGCCGTCACATATTCGCCGCGGACATAGACATAGGCGGTCTTGGCCCCGATCGCGTAGCCACTGACCGCCAGCCCCTCAATGAGCTGGTGCGGGTCGCGCTCCATGATGATCCGGTCCTTGAAGGTACCGGGCTCGCCCTCATCGGCGTTGCAGCACAGATATTTTTCCTTGTCGGCCCGCTTCGGCACAAAACTCCATTTCATGCCCGTCGGGAAGCCGGCGCCGCCGCGACCGCGCAGGTTGGACTGCTTGACGAGTTCGACGACCTCGTCGGGCGTGTGCTCGCGCAGCACCTTCGCCAGCGCTTGGTAGCCGCCGCCGGCCTCGTAGGTCGACAGAAGATGACTGTCCGGCAGGTCGATGTTCTTGAGGAGGACCGGCTCGAACATGGCGCTATTCTCCCGGCGATGGCTCAGCGGCGGGTGCGACGGTGTCGATCCGCGGCACTGGGGCCTGCAGGCGGTCCAGCAGCGCGTCCAGCCGCGCGACATCGAGATTGCCGTGGTAGTCGTCGCCGACCTGCATCACCGGTGCCATCTCGCAGGCCCCGAGGCACTCGACGGTGGAGAGCGTGAACAGCCCGTCCGGGGTGGTCTCGCCCTTGCTGATCCCCAGCACGGTTTCCATGTGCGCCAGCAGGCGCTCGGCCCCACACAGCATGCACGAAAGATTGTCGCAGAGCTGCAGGTGGAACCGGCCGATCGGCTCGGTGTGAAACAGCGTGTAGAAGGTCGCGAGCTCATAGACCCAGATCCGCTCGACGCCGAGGATGTCGGCGACCTCCTCCAGCACCGGGCCGGGCAGATGGCCGTGCGCCTTCTGCGCGATCAGAAGCGCGGGCATGATCGCCGAGCGCCGGTCGGGATACCGCGCCGCCGCCGTCTCGATCTGTTCGCGCATGCCCATAGCGTCCTAACCTCCTCTACTTGTCCACCTCCGCCATCACCGGGTCGAGGCTGCCGAGCACGGCGATCATGTCGGCCAGGTAACGGGCATTGCTCACCCCGAACAGCCCCTGGAGATTGACGAAGGACGGGGCCCGCACCTTCATGCGGAACGGCTTCGGCGAGCCGTCGCTGATGATGTAGAACCCCAGTTCCCCCTTCGGCGCCTCGATCGCCGAGTAGACCTCGCCCTTGGGCACGTCGAAGCCATAGGCCGACAGGTCGAAATGCTGGATCAGCGCCTCCATCGAGCAGTGCACGCGCTCCTTGTCCACCGGGAAGGCGATCGTCGGCATGTCGATCTGGAAGGCCCCCTCGGGCATCTGCTCGAGGCATTGCTCGATGATGCGGATGCTTTCGCGCATCTCGTCGACCCGGCAGCGCCAGCGCGCATAGCAATCGCCCTCGTCGCGGGTGATGACCTTGAAATCGAGCCGGTCGTAGATCTCGTAAGGCTCGTCGCGGCGGATGTCCCAGTCGACCCCGGAGGCCCGCAGGTTCGGGCCGCTGAGGCCGAGGTCGATGGCGTCCTCGCCGGAGATGATGCCGACCCCTTGCGTGCGCTTGAGGAACACCCGGTTGGTTTCGAGCAGTTGCTCGTAGTCGCGGATCCGGTTCGGGAAGATCTCGCAGAACTCCCGGATCTTCGGCAGGAAGCCGTCGGGCAGGTCCTCGCGCACCCCGCCGACCCGGCAGAAAGAGGTGTGCATGCGCGCCCCGGTGATCATTTCCAGGAGATCCATGATCATCTCGCGCTCGCGCATGACATAGAGCAGCGCGGTCATGGCGCCGAGGTCCATCGGCAGCGCGCCGGTGATCAGCAGGTGGCCGGAGATCCGCGCCAGCTCGGCCATCAGCACGCGGATATATTGCGCCCGGATCGGCGCCTCGATGCCGAGGAGCTTTTCCACCGCCAGCGCAAAGGCCAGGTTGTTGGAGGGCGGGCAGAGATAGTCGAGCCGGTCGGTCAGCGGGAAGATCTGGGTATAGGTGAAACTCTCCGCCAGCTTCTCGGTGCCGCGGTGCAGGTAGCCGATATGCGGGTCGACGCGCTCGACATACTCGCCGTCCAGTTCGAGCACAAGCCGGAGAACCCCATGGGTGCTGGGGTGCTGCGGGCCGAGGTTGAGAAGCACTTCCTTGGTGTTGAGCGCTTCGCCCTCCGGCCTGTCGAGTTCGGTGACTTCGGTCATCTCATCGCTCCGGCGTCAACGGCCTCCTTTTGGAATATCCCTGGTGGCGAGGTCGGGCTGCGTCGGCGGCGGCCCTTCGGCACCGTATGGGTTGAGCTTGTCCCTGTAGCCGCGCAACGGAAAATCCTTGCGCTGCGGAAAGCCCTCGAAACCCTCCCACATGTAGATCCGGCGCAGGTCGGGATGCCCCTCGAAGCGGATGCCGTACATGTCCCAGGCCTCGCGCTCGTGCCAGTTGGCGGTGCGCCAGACGCCGGTGACCGAGGGGACCTGCGGGGGATCGCCGAGCCGGCACTTGATGCGGACCCGCCATTTGTTCGGCAGCGAATAGAGATGGTAGACCGCCTCGAACCGCGGGGTTTCGGGATAGTGATCGACCCCGCAGATGTCCGACAGGAAATTGAACCGCAGCGCTGGGTGCTCCTTCAGGAACCGGCAGAACGCGACGATCGTCTCGGGCGGAACGGCAAAGACATCGATGCCGTGCGCGACGCCGAGATCCTCGATTGCTTCCCCGAAGCGCTCGATGATCGGGGCGCGGTCAAGGGGCGGCCCCTCTCTCATGACGCGGTCATCCGATCCAGAGGTGTCCCGGCCAGCGCGCGCGACCTCTTGATCTTCTCCTGGAGCAGCAGGAAGCCGTGCATCAGCGCCTCGGGGCGCGGCGGGCAGCCGGGCACATGCACGTCGACGGGCACGAAGGTTTCCGAGCCCTGCACCACGGCATAGGTGTTGTAGACGCCGCCGGAAATCGCGCAGGTGCCCATGGCGATCACCCAGCGCGGTTCCGGCATCTGGTCATAGAGCCGGCGCACGACGGGGGCGAACTTCCGGGTCACGGTGCCGGCGATGATCATCACGTCGGACTGTCGCGGCGACGGGCGGAACACCACGCCGAACCGGTCGAGATCGTAGCGCGCGCAGCCGGCCGAGATCATCTCGATGGCGCAGCAGGCAATGCCGAAGGTCTCCGGCCACAGGGCCGAGCTCCGGCTCCAGTTGATGACGCTGTCGGCCGTAGTGAACAGGATGCTGTCGCGGATGGTGTTGCCTACTCCTCCCATTCCAGCGCTCCCTTCAGCCAGGCGTAGGCGAAGCCCACGAGCAGCAGCAGCATGAAGACAAACATTTCGATATAGCCGACCAGTCCGATCTCCTTCAGGACGACGGCCCAGGGAAAGAGGAACATCGCCTCGACGTCGAAGACCACCAGCAGGATCGCGAGGATGAAGAACGGCACCCGGAAGCGGCCGCCGGCCGCCTCGCCCGCGGCATCCATGCCGCATTCATAGGGCGCGTTCTTTTCAGGATAGGGATTGGACGGGCGCAGCAGCGAGGAGACGAACATCGTCGCCCCTGCCACCAGCACGATCCCGGCGACCATGAAAAGAACCGGCAGGAACTCCATCGCAATCATATCGGCCACCCACAAAAGGGGCTTGCTCAAGCCGAACGCCGTCGGGGCCATAACGCTGCCGCCCCGCGGAGCGACTTGGGTAATCCTTTGAACTGGCAGTCTATTCCGTCGTACGAATCATTGCAAACCCGTCAGCCGCCGAACACCGATTGTTGAGCGAGCCGGAGGAACCAGGCCGGAAACAGGCCGATGCCGATCGTGCCGGCGGCGGTGACGGCGAGCGTGGCGCCGACCATCGGTGTCAGCGCCGGCTCGAACGCCTTCTTCGGCTCGCGCATGTAGATCAGCATGACGATGCGGATATAGAAATAGGCGGCGACGGCGCTGAGGAGCACGGCGATGACCGCCAGCGCGACGTAGCCCCGCTCGACGAGGGCGACCAGCACGTAGAACTTGGCGAAGAACCCGGCTGTCGGCGGAATGCCGGCCAGCGAAAACAGGTAGAGCAGCATCAGCAGCGCCAGCACCGGATGCGGCCGGGCGAAGCCGGCATAGTCGTCGATGACCTCGCCGGAGAAATCGCCGCTGCGCATCATGATGACGGCGCCGAACAGGCCGAGATTCATGAAGGCGTAGATCAAGAGGTAGAGCATTACGCTGGCGATCCCGTCTGCGCCGCCGGCGACGACGCCGAACAGCGCGAACCCGGCATGGGCGATGCTGGAATAGGCCAGCAGGCGCTTGAAGTTGTCCTGCACCAGCGCCACGAAACTGCCGAGCGCCATCGTCACCACGGCAATGACGGCGACAACGATCCAGGCGTTCGAGTCGGCGACCAGAGGATTGAGGAAGACCCGCAGGATCACCGCGAAGCCGGCCGCCTTGGGTCCCACCGACATGAAGGCGGTGATCGTCGTCGGCGCGCCTTCGTAGACATCCGGCAGCCACATGTGGAATGGCACCGCGCCGACCTTGAAGACCAGGCCGGCGACAATGAAGACCACCGCCAGCAGCAATCCGGGGTCGACCGGCTCGCCGGTCACCGCCGCGGCCATGGCATCCAGTTGGGTGGTGCCGGTGAGCCCGTAGACCAGCGAGACGCCGTAGAGGAAGATCGCGGTCGCGACGGCGCCGAGGATCACATATTTCAGCGCCGCCTCGTTCGACCGCCGCTCACGCCGCAAGAAGCCGGTCAGCACATAGGTGCAGAGCACCGTCAGTTCGAGGCCGACATAGATCGACAGCAGGTCGGTCGCCGAGGCCATGATCATCATGCCTGAAAGGGTGAAGAGCAGCAGCACGTAGTATTCACTGCTGCCGATCCCTTCGATGTCGGCGTATTTGCGCGACAGCAGGAACGTCAGGATCGTGGCCAGGTAGAAGATGAGCTTGAAGAACACCGAGAAGCGGTCGGCGATGAACATGCCGGCATAGGTCGGCCGGACCTCGCCCGTCGGCATCAGTGTCAAGAGGGCGGCAATCACCACCACCCCGACAGAGGCCCAGAGGAGGAAATCCTCCCGGCCCTTTCGCACCAGCTGTCCGAGGATCAGCAGGATGCAGGCGCCGGTGACCACCACGATCTCGGGGAGGCTCGCAAGCGCCGACTGGTAAAGCGCTGCGGCGTTCATTGGCCGCCCCCTCCACCATGCACCTGCTCCAGCAGATGCCGCACCGAGGCGTCGATGATGGCAAGAAAGGGTTTTGGATAGAGCCCGACCCAAAGCACGAAGACGGCCAGCGGCAGGATCGCCGCCATCTCGCGGGCGTTGACGTCGCGGATCTTGTGCCGGGCCCCGGCCGTGACCGGGCCGAGCGAGACCCGGCCGTACATGCCCAGCAGATAGGCCGCGCTCAGCAGCGCACCGAGGACGGCAACAGCGCCCAGCACCAAATTGGCAGCAAACCCGCCGGACAGCACCAGCAGCTCCCCCACGAACGAATTCGTTCCGGGTAGCGCCATCGACGACAAAGTGAACAGCGCCAGGAACGAGGTGTAGACCGGCGCCAGCTTCATCAGCCCGCCATAGTCGGCGATGCTGCGCGTGTGCGTCCGCTCGTAGATCAGGCCGACGAACAAAAACAGCGCCCCGGTCGTCACGCCATGATTGAACATCTGCAGGATGCCGCCCTGCAGCCCGCGGAGGTTGAGCGCAAAGATTCCGAGCGTCACGAAGCCCATGTGGCTGATGCTGGAATAGGCCACCAGCTTCTTCAGGTCGTCCTGCGCCAGCGCCAGCAGCCCGCCATAGACGATCGCAAGCGCCGACAACGCCAGCATCAGCGTCGAGTAATGCACCGACGCCTCCGGCAGCATCGGCAGCGAGAACCTTAAGAATCCATAGGCGCCCATCTTCAGGAGCACGCCGGCAAGGATGATGCTGCCCGCCGTCGGCGCCTGCACATGGGCGTCCGGCAGCCAGGTATGCACCGGCACCATCGGCACCTTGACGGCAAAGGCGACCAGGAAGGCGAAGAACAGCCACGCCTGGATCTCGAACGGCAGATCCTGCGCCGTCAGGGCGAGGATGTCGAAGGTCTTTCCGCCCTGGAGATAGAGCACGATGACGCCGACCAGGAACAGCAGGCTGCCGGCGAGTGTGTAGAGGAAGAACTTGAACGCCGCATAGACCCGGCCCTCGCCGCCCCAGACGCCGATGATGAGATACATCGGGATCAGCATCGCCTCCCAGCAGACGTAGAACAGGAAGAGGTCGAGCGCGCAGAACACCCCTAGCATCAGCGCCTGCATCACGAGCAGGCTGACCATGAATGCCTTGACCCTGCTATCGATCGCCACCCAGGAGGCGAGCACGCAGACCGCGCCCAAAAGCGCGGTCAGGAATACGAACAGCGCGCTGATGCCGTCGACGCCGAGCGAAAAGGTGATGCCGAGCGCCGGCACCCATGGGCGTCGCTCGACGAACTGCATCGCGTGCGTGGTGGTGTCGAAGCCGGCCAGCATGGCAATGCAGAGCGCGAGATCGAGGAGCGTGGCGGCGAGCGCCGCCCATCGCACCGCATCGTCGTTGCGGAGAAACATCAGGACCGTTGCCCCGGCGATGGGCACGAAGACGATGAGGCTGAGCAGCGGCAATCCCATCGCGCCCCCTTACCGCCACACCACGGCGAAGACGACGACGGCGGCGATGACGCCGACGATCATCGCCAGCACGTAATGGGTCACGACCCCGGTCTGGAGCCGCCGCATTGCCCCGCCGCCGCGCAGGATCGAGCGGGCGACGCCGTTGACGACGCCATCGACCCCGGCCAGATCGACCCGCAGCCCGGCGCGGGCCGCTCCGTGCAGGACGGGCCACGCCACGGTCTCCGACACGTTGCTCACCGCCTGCTCGTAGCGCGCCAGCGGCTTTTCGGCCAACCACATGAAGGCGCGCGCCCCCTTGCGGTAGAACCAGTCGGTGTCGAGGCTGATGGTGTTCTCGGGGTCGAGCGCCTTGAGGAACAGCACGAAGCCGAGCGCCGTGAACATCAGGAGTCCCAGGCTCTCCGTGACGTGCTGGCCGGTATAGGGCTGGAAGTCGACCGGATAGGGCAGCAGCGCATAGAGCGGCTGCGGGAACACGCCAATGGCGATGCAGAGCACCGCCGCCATGCCCATTGCCACCAGCATGTTGCGCGGCGGCTCCCGGGCCTGCAGCTTCCGGTCGGTGCCGAAGAACATGTAGTAGGGGAGCTTGAGCCCGGTGTGCAGGAACGTCCCCGACGAGGCCATCGTCAGCGCCAGCATCACCAGAGCACGATGATCGGCTCCGGCCGCGGCAATCACCATCGACTTGGTGACGAAGCCGGAGAAGAACGGGAAGGCCGAGATCGCAAAGGCGCCGACCATGTAGAGCGCCACCGTCAGCGGCATGGTCTTGTAGAGCCCGCCGAGTTCGGTGAGCTTGCGGCGACCGGTGACGTAGATCACTGCGCCCGCCCCCATGAACAGCAGCGCCTTGTAGAGGATATGCGCAAAGGCGTGGCTGGCGGCGCCGTTCACCGCCATCTCGGTGCCGATGCCGATGCCCGCCACCATGTAGCCCACCTGGCTGACGATATGATAGGCCAGCAGCCGCCGGCAGTCGTTTTCCAACACTGCATAGATGACGCCATAAATGGCCATCACGGTGCCGAGCCAGACCAGCAGTTCGGTGCCCGGAAATGCCCGCGCCAGCACGTAGACGGCGGTCTTGGTGGTGAAGGCGCTCATGAACACCGCGCCCGTGACGGTCGCCTCCGGATAGGCGTCGGTCAGCCAGGCATTGAGCGGCGGCACCGCCGCGTTGAGCAGGAATCCGGCCAGGATCAGGTAGGCTCCGGCGTCCATTGCGCCCCCGATCGGACCGAACAGCATCGATCCGGTGCTGAGCCCGTGCAGGATGATGCCGCCGAACAGCACGAGCCCGCCGGTAATATGGACCATCAGGTAGCGGAACCCGGCCCGGATCGCCGGCCCGCCGCCCTGCGCGAAGACCAGGTAGGCGGAGGCGAACGCCATGCCTTCCCAGAACAGGTAGAGGGTCAGGTAGTCGCCGGCGAACACCACGCCGAGCGCGCAACCGACATAGACGAACGCCGCCACGTGCTGGCCGGCCTGGGTCAGGTGCAGCGCATAGACCATGCCGATCAGCGCCATGATGGTGAAGACGGTGGCGAAGACGATGCTCAGCTTGTCGACCTTGGCGATCAGGATGTCCTGGTCGATGAAGCTCGCCGCACCGTAGCTGCCCGGCTGCAACGTGAGCACGGCGAGGATCGCCAGTGCCGGAATCAGCAGTAGGTAGGCCTTGCGGATCGACCCCTTGAGAAACGGGATCGGTACGGCGCCGAGGATGAAGAGCAGGGCCGGATGGACGAAGTCAGTCATAATAGTCCTCGCGCCGCATCAGCCCGACCTGATGGCCGAGGAACTTGGAAACAAAGATCAGAGCCACGCAGGAAAAGAAGCCGTAGGCGGCCGACCAGCCCGGCAGCCGCTCCCACAGGTATTCGGCGTGTTCGCGGGGAACCACAAAGTCGGCCAGGACGATCAGGACGAGCGCCAGATAGAACAACGTCCGACGCTGCCTGGCATATTGTTCGTCACCGAAAAAATCGACGATACGCCGGATCATCGCACCACTCCGTCCGCGAGCGTGAGAAAATAGCCGGGGAAGATGCCCATCAGCACCGACAGGACCGCCGTCGCGACCAGTGGTATCGTCACCATCGGAATTTCACGGACCGACGCCTCGCCCTCCCCGGCCTCCGCCTCGAAGAAGGCGGTATAGCTGACCGGCAGGAAGTAGGCGGCGTTCAGGACCGAGCTCACGAGCAGCACGACAAGGAACGCGATCTGGCCTGCGTCTGCCGACCCCTGCACGAGATACCACTTGCTGACAAAGCCGGCGGTCGGGGGAATCCCGATCATGCTCAGCGACGCAACGAAGAAGGCGCCCATCGTCCAGGGCAGCCTGCGGCCGATGCCCGCCATGTCGCTGATGTTGCGTTTTCCGCTCGCGCAATAGATCGAGCCGGCGCAGAAGAAGAGCGTGATCTTGGAGAAGGCGTGCGCCGCGATGTGGATGATCCCGCCCACCATCGCGACCGGCGACAGCAGCACCGCGCCGAGCACGATATAGGAGAGCTGGCTGACGGTCGAATAGGCCAGCCTGGCCTTCAGGTCGTCCCGGGTCAGGGCGTAGATAGACGCCATCAGGATCGTGAACGAAACGAGATAGGCCGTGGCGATGCCGAGACCCAATGTCGCGATAAGCCCGACGCCAAAGACATCGAACACCATCCGCAACACGCAGAACACGCCCATCTTGACGACGGCCACGGCATGCAGCAGCGCGCTGACGGGCGTCGGCGCCACCATCGCGGCCGGCAGCCAGGCATGCATCGGCATCACCGCGGCCTTGGCGAAGCCGAAGAGATAACAGAAATAGACGACTGTCAGCAGCGCTGCCGAAGCATCGGCGCCCGCCAGAAGCCCGCCCGACACGAAGTCGAGCGACCCCTCGATTTGGTAGGTTAGGGCCAGCGCGGCGAGTAGCGCGCTCTTCGAGGCGCCCATCAGATAGACGAGGTACTTTCGGCTGCCTCTCCACGCCTCTTCGTCCTCGTGGTGATAGACGAGCGGATAGGTGACGAGGCTCAGTATCTCGTAGAAGATCACCAGCGTGAACAGGTTGGCGGCGAAAGCGCCGCCGACGGCCGCGGCGAGACTGGTGGCGAAGCAGGCGAAGAACCGGGTTTGCGCGTGCTCGTTGAGGTGCCGCATGTAGCCGATCGAATAGATCGCAGCCAAGATCCACAGCAGCGAGGAGACGGTGGCGAACACCATGCCGAGCGCATCGGCCCGGAAGGCGAAGTCGACGCCCGGCAGGATCTCGAACAGCCGCAACTCGACGGTCCCGCCCGAAAGCACGGTGGGGGCCATGGAGGCGACGATCAAAAACAGAACGAGCGCGGCGAGCGGCGAGACGACGTCGCGCAGCCGCTCGCGGTCGTTCAGCAGCAGAACGGCGAGCGCCGCCAAACCGGGAACGGCGACGGCAAGCAGCGGCCGGATCGAGATCACCGGGTCCAAGCCGCTATCCTTTCATGATGGTGACCTCGTCGACCTTGAGGGTGTGCTTGTTCCTCACGAGGGCGACGAGGATGCCGAGGGCGACCGCAACTTCCGCTGCGGTGATGGCAATGACGAAGATGGCGAAGATCTGTCCGCGGAAATCGTCGTACTGACGGCCGAACGCGATGAAGTTGATGTTGACGGAGTTGAGCAGGAGCTCCAGCGACATCAACACGACCAGGATGTTGCGCCTGAGCAGCACACCAGCTGCGCCGATCACGAACAGGACCACACCGAGCAGGACGTACCATGAGAGCGGAACCATCAGCCCGGCTCCTTCCGCGCCAGCACGATCGCGCCGACCAGGGCCACCAGCAGGATTATGGATGCGGCTTCGAACGGCAGGAGATAGTCGGCGAAGAGCGTCGTGCTGAGCTGCCTGATCTGGTCGCCGCCGCTCGCGACGACGGGTTCGGTGACCGAGAAGCGCTCGCTCCAGAACACCAGCACGACCATCTCTGCGCCGAGCAGCACGAGAACAACAAGCGCCGACAGGTTGCCGCCCGGCAGGAAGCGCTGCGACAGCGCTTCGCGCACGTCGACCATCATGATCACGAACAGGAACAGGACCATGATCGCGCCGACATAGACGAAGATCTGGATGACCGCGAGCAGCGGCGCCTCGAGCAGCACGAAGATTGCAGAGACTTGCAGGAAACAGGCCATCAACGCCAAGGCGCTATGGACCGGATTGCGCGCCAGAACAACGGTCAGCGCCGTGATCACGGCCACCGCAGCGAACAGAAGGAAGAACCCCTGATCCATCGACGCCGACCCTCCCACGCGAACTGTCACTCGGCGCGAGACGGCCGGATCCGGGATAGTTCCGCACTTCAGGGTGCATGCAGAAATTGTGCCTTACTACGGGATTTTTCACAAGGTTATTGTCACTGACGGCGCAATACCAGAGGGTTCGGATATGGCCAGGTCCCATCACGAAGTCGATGTCACGTTGTCTTCGGCTTAACGGATCGCGGATAGTGGGTGGGGATAACTGAACCCCGTGCGGTGGCCGATCAATGAGCTAAACGTGTAGTGCCACTTTATTGCTCCGGGTTCTGGGCTCTACTGCCTGCAGTAACGGCGCAGAGATGCTGATGACTACAAGCGCGACAACAGTCCCCACTAGCGCCGATGCGCGGTTCGTCTGCATCACGTTGACAATTCGGCGGCCTCCAAACGTCCAAAGATGCACCGGTTCGGAACCAAGAGTGGCAGCGCCGTTTTCAACGGGCCTTGGCGGAAATTGCTATGGACACGAAAATGTGGGTGACGCATATCACCATCGACTTACGAAGCACGTCACTATCGAATCGTCATCCGCACAAAGAAGCGGCCAAGATTGTATCAAATGCGTGGCCTCTATCGATAGCCGCTAAGCACGCAGCAACGCCTGAGTGACGAACCGGCTGTTGAATAGCAACTCGACTGCACCATGACCGCTAATCGATCCGTGCACCAACGCCTCCCTGGTGCAGATTGCGGCGCGACAGGTTGCGCACGTCGCGCTCGCCGCACAGCGCCATGGTGATGTCGAGTTCCTTGCGGATGATCTCCAGTGCCTTGGTGACGCCCGCCTGGCCGCCGGCGCCGAGGCCGTAGAGGAAGGGGCGGCCGATATAGGTGCCCTTGGCGCCGTAGCAGAGCGCCTTCAACACGTCCTGGCCGGAGCGGATGCCGCCGTCGATATGCACTTCGACCTGACCGCCGACGGCATCGACGATGCGCGGCAGCATGCTGATCGAGGAGGGGGCGCCGTCAAGCTGGCGGCCGCCGTGGTTGGAGACGATGATCGCATCCGCGCCGGTCGAGACCGCCATGCGCGCATCCTCCTCGTCCAGAATGCCCTTCAGGATCAGCTTGCCGCCCCAGCGCTCCTTGATCCAGGCGACGTCGTTCCAGGACAGCTGCGGATCGAACTGCTCGCTCGTCCAGGCGTTCAGCGTCGACAGGTCGGTGACGCTCTTGGCGTGGCCGACGATGTTGCGGAAGGTGCGGCGCTGCGTGCCGAGCATCTGCATGCACCAGAGCGGCCGGGTCGCCATCTGCCAGACATGCTTGAAGGTGAACTTCGGCGGCGCGGACAGACCGTTGCGCACGTCCTTGTGACGCTGGCCGAGGATCTGCAGGTCGAGGGTGAGCACCAGCGCCGAGCACTTGGCGGCCTTGGCACGGTCGATCAGGTTGAGGACGAAGTCGCGGTCCTGCATCACATAGAGCTGGAACCAGAACGGTTTCGTCGTGACGGAGGCGACGTCCTCGATCGAGCAGATGCTCATGGTGGACAGCGTGAAGGGCACGCCGAACGCCTCGGCCGCCTGCGCCGCCAGCATCTCGCCATCGGCATGCTGCATGCCGGTCAGGCCGGTCGGGGCAAGCGCCACCGGCATCGACACCGTCTCGCCGATCATCTCGCTTTCGAGCGAGCGGTTCGACATGTCGACCAGCACGCGCTGGCGCAGCTTCACCTTCTGGAAATCCTCCTCGTTCGCCCGGTAGGTGCCTTCGGTGTAGGCGCCGGAATCGGCATAGTCGAAGAACATCTTCGGCACACGACGTTTCGCGCGCGCCTTCAGATCGGCGATCGTCAGGATTTCACTCACGGTAGTTTCCCCAAGGCATGACGGCATACGAAAGTGGATCGGCTATGGTCGGAAAGGGCATTTCAGCCGTCGGTTTCATTCGATCGAAGAACTTTAAATGCTCCAGAGTTGAAGATACCGGCAGGATCGAGGCTGTCCTTGATCGACTTTGCCAACAATCTACGGGCGGCATTGCCATACTTCACATAGGCGCGCTGTTTTTCCAGGCCGATGCCATGCTCAGCCGAAAAATACCGCCGACGTCGGTAATACCGCAGTAAACGGCGTCCTCGATCGCAAGCTGCGTTGCTTCCTCGAGGTTCTCCGAATGCGTGATGCAAATATGCAGATTGCCGTCGGCAATGTGGCCGAAGACATAAGCGCCGAAACCCGGATCCACTGCGCGCAACCGGGCACGGAAATCGGCGACGTAGCGGTCAAGTTCTGCGGGCGGAAGCGAGACGTCGAACGACAGTGCACTCGGATGCAGCCGGTAGACGAAGTCGGACGCCTCCCGCAGCATCCAGAACTTACGCGATTGGTCCAGCGATTGAGCGACAATGCCACCTTTGATGCCGGCCGTTTCCCACACTGCTTCCAGTCCATTTTCCAGCGCTGCGGCTGCGGCTTCGTCCGTCTCTGCCGAGATATCGAGAAGAAGGACGGCCTCGGTCCCTTCCTCGACAAAGCCGATATCGGCCCCGTGGCTGGCCGCACTGTCGTGAAAGTACTCCCGCCACATCAACTCGGCGGCCTCAAGCGCCACGTTTGACAGGTTTGCAAAATGACCGGCGACAGCAAGGGCCGAAGCCGCATCTGCCACGCCGACCAGCGCCGTTGCCCGCGCAGCCCGCAACGGCTCCAGCTTGAGGACGACGCGGGTGACGAAGCCATAGGCGCCCTCCGCCCCGATCATCAGGTGTTTAACGTCCGGCCCCGCGCTCGTCTTCACGATGCGGCTAAGATCACTGAACAGACTGCCATCCGGCAACACCGCTTCGAGCCCCAGGATCTGGTGGCGCATGACGCCGTTGCGAAACGCAAGAATGCCGCCGGCATTGGTCGAGACCATACCGCCGATCGTGGCGCTACCACGAGAAGGAAGGTCAATTCCCGGCGTCAGACCATAGGCCTGTGTCGCCTCCTGAAGCACCTGCAGCGTCACGCCGGCCTGGACGGTGGCAGTGCGCGAAACCGGATCGATGCTTTCGATCCGGTTCAGCCGTTCGCTGCAAAGGATCAACTCCCCTGGGTTGCTGACCGTACCGCCAACGAGCCCCGTGCGACCGCCGTGCGGCACGATCGCGACGCCGTTTCGACCACACCAGCGGACAATCTCTACCGCATCTTCCGGGCTTTCCGGCATTGCCATTGCCCCAGCACCGAAATTACCCGGATGTTCCCCCGGATGCCGTCGCGCCAGCCCGTCAACACCCATCGAGACCAGTTTCCTACCGGTTTCGCTGAAATGCGCTGTCAGTGAATGGATAATGTCGGTCATGAGCTTGTCCTTGTGGGCGTCGACGATCATCACGATCCTATCCGTTCGGATAGAACCGAGAAGATCGTGAGCCCAGCTGGTATTCAGAGTGCTTTTTCGAGTTCCGGCAGCGCCTCGAACAGGTCGGCGACGAGGCCGTAGTCGGCGACCTGGAAGATCGGCGCCTCCTCGTCCTTGTTGATGGCGACGATCACCTTCGAATCCTTCATGCCGGCGAGGTGCTGGATGGCGCCGGAGATGCCGCAGGCGATGTAGAGCTGCGGGGCGACCACCTTGCCGGTCTGGCCGACCTGCCAGTCGTTCGGCGCGTAGCCGGCATCGACGGCGGCGCGGCTGGCGCCGACGGCGGCACCGAGCTTGTCGGCAACGGGAAGGATCACTTCCTTGAACTTCTCCGCCGAGCCGAGTGCCCGGCCGCCGGAGATGATGACCTTCGCCGAGGTCAGCTCGGGGCGGTCGGACGACGACAGCGCGTCGCCGACGAAGGAGGAAACGCCCGGATTGGCGCCGGCGGCAACCGTCTCGACCGGAGCCGAGCCGCCTTCGGACGCGGCGGCGAACGAGGCGGTACGCACGGTGATCACCTTCTTCGCGTCGCTTGTCTGCACCGTCTGGATGGCGTTGCCGGCATAGATCGGCCGCTTGAAGGTGTCGGGGCTGACGACCTCGATGATCTCCGAGAGCTGGGCGACGTCGAGCAGGGCTGCGACGCGCGGCAGCACGTTCTTGCCGACCGAGGTGGCGGCGGCAAGGATCGTGTCGTAGGCACCGGCGAGGGCGACGATCGTCGCGGCCAGCGGCTCGGCCAGGTTGTTGGCCAGCGAGGCGTCGTCGGCGAGAAGCACCTTGGAAACGCCGGCAAGCTTCGAAGCCCGCTCGGCCGCCGCCTTGGCGTTCGAACCGGCGACGAGGACGTGCACCTCGCCGCCAATCTTGGTTGCCGCCGTCAGCGCCTTGGCGGTCTGGTCGGAAAGGTGGCTGTTGTCGTGGTCAGCCAGAAGAAGAATGGCCATGATGAAAATCTCCCTATCGGTTTGCGCTCAACGGTCCCTTCGGTCCGGCGCGCGGCAATCTTGTTCATCCCGTCATGCCGGACTTGATCCGGCATCCAGCGCGCGAAAGTCCTTGCGAGCCAAGGTGTCAATCGCGCCGCCGACGCGGCGCGTTTGGATCCCGGCTCAGGGCCGGGATGACGGAGGGTGTCAAAGCACGCCGGCTTCGATTTTCAGCTTCTCGACCAGCTCGGCCACCGTCTTGACCTTGACGCCGGCCTTGCGGCCTTCCGGCTCCTCGGTCGTCAGCACCTTCAGCCGGGCCGTGGTGGAGACGGCAAAATCGGCCGGGCTCTTCTTGTCGAGCGGCTTCTTCTTCGCCTTCATGATGTTCGGCAGCGAGGCATAGCGCGGCTCGTTCAGCCGCAGGTCGGTGGTGACGACCGCCGGCAGCTTGACCTCGATCGTCTGCAGACCGCCGTCGACCTCGCGGGTGACCTTGGCCGAGCCGTCACCGATTTCGATTTTCGAGGCAAAGGTGCCCTGGGCCCAGCCTAACAGCGCCGACAGCATTTGGCCGGTCTGGTTGCTGTCGTCGTCGATCGCCTGCTTGCCGACGATGATCAGGCCGGGCTGCTCGGCCTCGGCCACACCTTTCAGGATCTTCGCCACCGCCAACGGCTCGACCGCGTCGTCGGTCTCGACCAGGATCGCCCGGTCGGCACCCATGGCAAGCGCGGTGCGCAGCGTCTCCTCGGCCTTGGCCGGGCCGATCGACACGACCACCACTTCGTCTGCCTTGCCGGCCTCCTTCAGCCGCAGCGCCTCTTCGACGGAGATCTCGTCGAACGGGTTCATCGACATCTTCACATTCGCGAGCTCGACGCCCGTGCCATCCGGTTTTACCCGGATCTTCACGTTGTAGTCGACGACCCGCTTTACGGGGACCAAGATTTTCATGTTTGTGTCTCCAATCATGCAGATGTGTAGGCGATCTTCACCGAGGTGTAGAATTCAGCGGCATAGCGTCCTTGCTCACGCGGACCGTAGGAGGAGCCCTTTCTGCCGCCGAAGGGTACGTGGAAATCGACACCCGCCGTCGGCAGGTTGACCATCACCATCCCCGCTTCAGAGTTTCGCTTGAAGTGGGTGGCGTGCTTCAGGCTGGTGGTTGCGATGCCTGAGGAGAGGCCGAAATTCGTGTCGTTGGCGACCGCAAGAGCCTCGTCGTAGTCCTTGACGCGGATGACAGCGGCAACGGGGCCGAAAATCTCTTCACGGCATATGCGCATCTGATTGTTCGCTTCGGTGAAGAGTGCGGGCTGAAGGAAGAAGCCAGGGGTCTCCCTTTCCAACCTGTCTCCGCCGAACGCCAATCTGGCGCCTTCTGCTTTGCCAAGCGAAATGTAATCGATGTCCTGCTTGAGCTGGCTCTCGTCGACGACGGGGCCGATGTGCGTTCCCGGCTTCATGGCGTCATCAACGACGAACGTCTTCAGGCGTTCCGTCAACGCACTGACAAATGCATCATGAATGCCCTCCGTCACGATAAGGCGCGAGGACGCCGTGCAGCGCTGCCCTGTCGAGAAGAACGACGAGTTTGCTGCTGCCTCCACGGCAACCGCCAGATCGGCATCGTCCAAAACAACGAACGGGTTCTTTCCGCCCATCTCAAGCTGGAACTTCCTGTTGTGTTCGACCGAGGCAAGCGCGACGCGCTTGCCGGTACCGACCGAACCGGTGAACGTGATCGCATTGATGTCCGGGCTGTCAAGCATGGTCTGGCCGACAACAGAACCCCGCCCCATAACTAGGTTGAGTACACCGGCCGGCAGGCCCGCGCGATGAAGGATGTCGACCAGAGACCAGGCGCTGCCTGGAACGAGATCGGCGGGCTTGAAGACAACCGTGTTGCCGTAGCAAAGCGCAGGCGCGACCTTCCAGGCCGGGATCGCAATCGGAAAATTCCACGGTGTGATGATGCCGACAACGCCGACAGGCTCGCGCGTGATTTCAATACCGACGCCCGGACGTGTGGAAGGGAGCGCTTCGCCCGAAAGGCGCAATGCCTCGCCGGCAAAGAATTCGAAAACCTGAGCTGCCCGCACTGTCTCTCCGATGGCTTCCGGCAGGGTTTTCCCCTCTTCCCGGGCGAGGAGTGAACCGAGCTCATCCTTGCGCACCATGAGCTCTTCGCTGGTCCGCTTGAGAATTGCGTGGCGCTCGAGGATCGGAGAGCGCGACCAGCTGGGAAACGCAGCCTTGGCCGCCGCAATGGCTGCCTTGGTCTCCTCAGCTGTCGCCGACGCGAACTCGCCAACGACTTCGTTTGTGTTCGACGGATTGACATTCAACGACGCGGAGGTGCCGACCCATTCGCCAGCGATCAAGTTCTTGTGCAGCATTTCTATAGTTCCGTTTCAGTGTGATCAGTTGGAGATTGCTGTTGCGGTCCATCGTCGTCGAAGTTCAAGGTCCGCTTTGCATCAGTTGGCACTCAGGTAGATGGTCTTCTTGCGCATGTAGGTTTCAAAGCCGTAGCGTCCGTCGTCGCCGCCGATTCCGCTCAGGCGATACCCCGTGTGATAGGCGTTGACCGCTTCCGGACCGACCCGATTGACGTAAACTTCGCCGAATTCCAGCTCGTTGATTGCGCGCATTACGTTGCGGTAGTCGCGCGTGAACAGGTATGCCGACAGGCCATAGTCAGAATCGTTGGCTTGCCTCAGTGCATCGTCGAAATCCGAGAAGGGCAGGAGGCTTGCGACAGGCCCAAACACCTCCTGGCGAACAATGTCCATGGACGGATCCAGGTCCGTCAGAACCGTCGGCTGAAACCAATGTCCCCGATCAAAGGGCGCACCCGTCATCCGGCCGCCGCCAGCGAGCACACGCGCTCCCTGCTCCACCGCGCGTGCGACCATCGCTTCCACTTTTTCAAGCTCCGGTCGGCTCACCTTCGGGCCGACGTCCGGATCGCTTTGCGGATCTCCCACACGCAGCGACCGCACACGATCGAGAAACTTATCCGTGAATGGCTGAAACACCGATTGATGAACGTAGGTGCGCTCGTTTGACGTGCAAACCTGGCCGCAGTTGCGGAAACGAGCGAAGACCGCGCGTTCGGCTGCGAGATCGAGATCGGCATCCTCGCAAACGATGAACGGGGCTTTGCCACCCAATTCGAGCGAAACCTGCGAGATGTGATCCGCCGCGCGCCGCATGACTTCGCGGCCGGCGCGAACGCTTCCCGTGAGCGTGATCAGATTGGTCTTGATACTGCCGACAAGCGCTTCACCAACTTCAGTGCCGATACCCGTCACCACGTTGAGAACGCCGCGAGGTAACCCAACTTCTTCGAAAAGTGCTGCGAGCCGCATCGCGGAAAGCGGTGTTACCTCATGAGGCTTCACCACGATCGTATTTCCTGCGACAAGCGCCGGCGCCACCTTCCGCGCCGTCACGGACAAGGGGTAGTTCCAGGGAATGAGTCCGACGACGACGCCGTAGGGCACGCGCAGAATAAGGATGTGTTCGCCGACGTTGTCCGAGGCAATTGCATCGCCTTCGATACGCCGTGCCCATTGCGCGTGATATTCGAGCTGCTGTGCCGCCCCGAGGACTTCACCACGCGCTTGCGAAAGCGGCTTTCCTTGTTCGGCCATGATGGTTGTCGCGAAACTGTCGAGGCGCTCACGGAGCAGCACGGCCACCTTTTGAAGGTAGGCGGCGCGTTCCACCGCGGGCGTGCGCGCCCATGCGCGCGATGCGGCCGATGCGGCATCGAGCGCCTTTTCGGCGTCGGCTTTTCCGCCAGCCGGAACCTCTGCAATGACGTCGCAATTCGCAGGATTTTCAACAGCGATGGAACTCCCTCCTGCTGCCGATATCCATTCGCCGCCGATAAAGTGCCCGATCTTCATTTCCTGCTTCATTCCAAGCTCCTTACCGCCACGGCGGTTCCGTCTCTCGTTCGGGATCGGCGACTTCCTGCCGAACTCTGATCGTGTGCCAGAAGGGTCCTTCCGCCGTAGCGATTCAAACCCGGCAGCTGCCCCTAGCGTTCATTCAGTTTGTGACCCGCAGCCCAGGCTACGTTTGAGAAGCGCCGCCCCACTTGGACGCTTGTGCGACCCTATTGCTCGTTGCGACCTCCAACGAGCCGCATGATCAGCAACAGCAACAAGCTGAACAGAATGAGGATCGTCGCGATCGCGGCGATGGTGGGGCTGATGTTTTCGCGGATCCCATCCCACATCCGGCGGGGAAGAGTGAAGATACCCCGGCTTGTGATGAAGAGGGTCACGACCAGCTCATCCCACGACGCGATGAAGGCGAAGACGGACCCTGCCAAGACGCCGGCGCGAATGTTTGGAAGCACGACGCGCAGTTGCGTGTGCGCCCAGCCGGCCCCCAGGTTGCGTGCCGCCATTTCGATTTTCGGGTCGAGCCGCGACAGTGCTGCGGACGTCGTGATGAAGACGTAGGGAACGCCAAGGATGGCGTGGGCAAGGATCGTTCCGGCCCAGCTGTCAAAGAGGCCCAAAATCACCCAGCTCCGGTACAAGGCGAGTGCCGAGACGACAGGTGGTACGATCAAGGGCAGCATAGCCAGGACGCGCACTGCCATCGCAAGGTCGCTGCGGAGCTTTGACGCTCCAATGGCCGCGGCAGTCCCCACCATCGTGGCAAGCGCTGCCGCACCCAATCCGATCAGGATGCTCTGGCCCATGGAGCGGTACCAGGCGGGATCCAGGAAGAGTTGCCCATAGTGCTTCAGTGACAGACCGTCCGTGGGGAAGGCAAGGAAGTCCGTCGGCGTCAGCGAGACGGGCACCACCACGAAGATCGGCGCCATAAGAAAGAGCAGTGCGCACCAGGTGACAGCGTAAAACGGCAAGGAATAGCGAGAGGACATCGTCATGCTGTAAAGATCCGCCGCAGGTCGACGACACGGGCCGCCAAGGTTATTGTTAGGATGACTGCCAGCAAGAGGAGCGTGGCAAGTACGGAGCCGGTACCCCAGCGCGAGATCAGCAGAATCTGCGTGCTGATATATTCACCGATCATCACGACGCGCCCGCCGCCGAGGATTACCGGCGTGATGTAGAAGCCAAGCGAGAGGACGAGCGAGAGTACAGTTCCGGCGAATACGCCAGGAAGCGTGAGAGGGAAATAGACCTTTGCGAATGTGCGGACCGGGCCGGCACCCAGGCCCCGAGACGCCATCATGAGGCGCTCGTCAATGCCTGTCATGCCCGACAGGATCGTCAGCATGGCATAGGGGACGAGATAGTGAGTCATGCCGATGATCACGCCAAACTCGTTGTGCATCATCGCGGCAGGACCGAACCCAATCGAAGTCAGGGCAGAGTTCACCGGGCCGTTGTCTCCAAGGATCATCAGCCAGGCGAATGTGCGGATGAGGACAGAGGTCCATAGCGGCACGAGGACAAAGAGCATCATCATGCGGCGCATTCCCGCCGATGCGCTGACATGCGCATAGGCGAGAATGTAACCGATCACGACGCTGAGTATCGTGGTGATGCCGCAGATCCGCAGCGTGGTGAGGGCCACTTTGGCAACGGCCGAAGACTCAAGTGCGGCTGTGTAGTTGCCGAAACCGACCTGCGGTTCGGTAACGCTGATCAGCAACACACCGAAGAGCGGGACGAGATAGACCAGCCCCAATAGTATGAGAATTGGCGCCACAAGGGCCGCAAAACGAGGCTGGTCATTCATCTCGAAACCCTTAGCCGGCGATCATGTCAGTGTAAGAGGCCAGAGCCTGGTCGTAATTTTCTGACCACCACTGGGCGTCCATCAGGACCTGCAGCTTGAAGTTCTCCGGGTGAGCGGGGTTGATCCGCTGCAGTTCACTCGGCGTCTTCTCGCTTGCCTCCAGCGTAGCCGGTCCGGCTCCGAGGCCGGCAAGAATAGCAATCTGCTTGTCGACTTCCTGCATCCAGGCGATGAAGGCCCAGACGTCGTCGCCGGCCGGGTTGTCCTTCGGCACACTCCATGTATCGCCGTAGGCGACGGCTTCGTTCCAATGGAATGTGATACGTCCGTCCGTTTCCTTTTCCAGCATCTGCGCGCGACTGCTCCAGATGCAGGCCATGGTGACGTCGCCGTTGCGCAGAAGCTGCTGGCTCTCCGCCCCAGAGTCCCAGAAGACGAGGTCGTCCTTGATCTGCTTGATCTTGTCGAGCGCGCGCGGCAGGTCGAGAGGATAGAGCTTGTCTTTGCTGACGCCGTCAGCGAGCAACGCTGCTTCAGGTGCACCGGTCAGCCACTTGTAGAGCGAGCGCTTGCCGGGGAACCGCTTGACATCCCAGAAATCGGCCCAGGTCTGCGGCGGGCCATCCGGGAACTTGGATTTGTCGTATGCGATGACATAGGACATCAGATAGTTTGCCACGCCGTGTTCAAACGATGTGCCGGGGATCGTGTCGCGGCTGACGATCGAGTAGTCGATCGGGCGCAGGTAACCTTCACGGCCGAGCTTGACAGCCGAGAAGTTGTCGATGTCCATCACATCCCAGATGACGTTCTTGGCGTCGACCATCGCTTTGATGCGGCCTTCCAGCGGGCTGGAATCGAACTGCACCGAGATGCCCGTCTTCTCCGCATAGGGGCCAAAGACTTTTCCATGTACCTTTGTGGCGTCGCCGCCCCAGTTGGAAAGTACGATCTCCTGGGCCTTAGCGTTTGCAATTCCGGATCCTAGGCCCAAGAGGGTGGGCGCTACGCCCGCTGCAGCACAGAGGCGAAGAAAATCGCGTCGGGTTTGCTCATTGCGAAGCATCTTTCCAGCGATATCGAGCTGCCGGCCTCTTACGGCCTGAAATGTTTTCATGCGCATTACAGTTCCTCCTCGTTTACAGGTCAGTCGTTCACCACTCGCCATACGGCTGAGGTGTGGCATCGAGCCCAGACTTGATCTCCCTGGCCTGGTACTCTGATTTGCTCTGAAGTGCGGCAGCGCGCGATAACAGGTCCGGCTTCCGTATTGAGTTGCACACGGTAGTCGGCACCCACAAAGGTCACGTCGGCAACGTTGCCCTGTATTACGAGCTCGCCATCTGCGGATGCCGGCGCCTGGTGTTCGATGGAGATCTGCTCCGGTCGAACGCTCAGGGACGCCTTCCCAGGATCGCTCACCGCGCCGTCGACTATCAGCCGGCGCCCGGCGATCTCAATCACGCTCGACTGCCCATCCTTTTCCACTGCGGTCGCATCCAGCAGGTTGCTCTCACCGAGAAAGTTGGCAACGAAGCGCGAACGCGGGCGCTGGTAGATAGCCGCGGGCTCACCGACCTGGATAATCCGGCCATCGCGCATCACCACGACCCGGTCCGACATCGACATCGCTTCTTCCTGGTCGTGCGTTACACAGACGAACGTCGTACCGAGCCGGCGATGCAAGGCTTTGAGTTCGTCCTGAAGGCTCGCTCGCAACTGCCGGTCCAATGCGCCCAGTGGCTCATCGAGAAGCAGAACTTCAGGATGGAAGACCATCGCGCGCGCAAGGGCGACGCGTTGTTGCTGCCCGCCCGAGAGCGCCTTCGGCATGCGTTCGGCATAGGCATCCATATGCACGAGCTTGAGTGCTGACAGCACTTTTTCCCGAATAGCAACCTTCTCTACGCCGCGCACGCGCAGCGGGAACGCGACGTTGTCGAATACCGAAAGGTGGGGGAACAAGGCATAGCCTTGGAAAACCATCCCGAAGTTGCGCTTCTCCGGCGGCAGCGGAGCGACGTCGGCACCTCCAAGAAGCATCTCGCCTGCGCTGGGAGCGACAAACCCTGCGATCATCATGAGCAGAGTCGTCTTCCCCGAGCCGGAGGGACCCAACAGCGTCAGGAACTCGCCCTCGCGAATATCCAGACAGATGTTGTCGACGGCAACCACGGACCCGTAACGCTTTATGATATTGCGTACGCTGAGCAGCACCTTCGCTTCGCCGTTTAGGCTGTCGCCATGGTTGGCTGCAGCGCCGATAGCGTTCTCGGCTTTGGAAACATCTCGCATCTCTGACCTAGCCACGTTGATTGAACAGTATTTTCCGGGGTAGCAGCGGCAGCACCGCCGCCACCCGCTGTTAGATGAGCGCGGCTACGCGCAAGCCGTCATAAATCGCTTCCTCGGCGGTCCGTGGCGCCAGACAGTCGCCGATGACGTGAACGTCACCGGAAAAGTCCTCAAGTGAGTTGGCCAGTTCGTTTACTGCTCGGTGTCCCGTACACAGAACGAGCGCGTTGACGTCTTCGAGAAGGATAGGATCGCTGTTGATGGTGTCCTGCAGATAGACCGTCGTATCGTCATATCCATACAGCCTCGCATACGGGATCACCTTCACACCCAACCTCCGCAACTCCGCGTTTGACTGATCGCGGATGTAGAGCGGGATCGACTCGCCCGGCATCGTGCCATTGACTGCGAGGTGGACAAGATTTCCGTTGCGCGCGAAGTGCACGGCCATGCCGATGCCGATCCAGTCGCAGCGCCAGTCGGCCACCACAATCGATCCGCCGACTTTGGCTTTGCCAGTCAGCACGTCCCATGCGTCTACGACGTCGAGAGTGCCGTCCCCCTCCAGCGGAGGCCTGTAAGGGCGGGCACCAGTCGCAACGATGATCGAGTCAGGAGCATGTTCTTCGATCACGGAGCGATCGACGGGCGTGTTGCGCCGGATTGCCACTCCGGAATTTGCCAGCTCCCGCTCCAGATTGGTGACAAGACCGCCGAATTCCATGCGATCGGGAAGCAACTGCGCAAGCAAAGCCTGCCCGCCAAGGCGACCGCTCGCTTCGAAGAGCGTGACGTCATGGCCGCGCTGCGCCGCCACCACTGCTGCCTTCATGCCAGCCGGACCGCCACCGACGACCATGACCTTCTTCTTCTGCTGCGCGGACGGCATGCTTCCGTATACCATTTCGCGGCCGGTCACCGGGTGCTGAATACAGGAGATCGGTGCCCCTTTGTGGAAGTGCCCGATGCAGGCCTGGTTGCACGCAATACAAGCACGAACGTCGTCGAGCCGTCCCTCGATCGCCTTGTTCGGCATTTCCGGATCGCAGATCAATGCACGCGTCATGCCGCACACGTCGGCCTGGTTGGACGCGATGATGGCGTCGGCATCCTGCGGCTGGTTGATACGACCAGTCACGAACACCGGGATGGAGACACGGGCCTTAACCGAGGCGGAGAAGGGCGCCATATAGCCGTTTGAGATCGACATCGGCGGCACGATGTGTACAGCGCCACCGCTGGAGGCCGAGCTGCCGGCCACCACATGGACATAGTCGATGTCCTTTTCCAGCGAACAGATCGCCTCAAGTGCCTCATCACCGGTCAAGCCTTGCTGATCGTGTTCGCCACCGGAGATTCTCAAACCAACGACGAAGTCCTTGCTCGTCTTTGCACGGACGTCGGCCAGCACTTCGCGGATGAAACGAAGACGGTTTTCTAGGCTGCCGCCATACATGTCGGTCCGCAGATTGACCCGGGGACTGATGAACTGCGCCGGAAGGTAGCCGTGGCTTGCAACGAGCTCGACTCCGTCAAGGCCGGCCTCATACAGACGACCAGCCGCATCACCAAAAGAGGACACGATCTCCCGAATAAGCGCCTCGGTCATCGGCCGCGGCATGACATGATAGCGCTCATTCGGCACTTCCGATGGCGCGTACGCAACTGCCAGCATGCCTCCCTGGGCCTCGGTGATTTCCCGTCCAGGATGGAAAATCTGGCCGAATATCGTGGTGCCGTAGCGGTGAACCGTTTCCGCCAGGCGGCGATAGCCTGGAATGCAGTCGTCGCTTGAGGCCATCAGGATGTGATTGGTGTAACGGGCCGTCTCGTGAACGCCGGCGACTTGAACGACGATCAGGCCGGCACCACCGCGAGCGCGGGCTTCCTGATAAGCGATCAGCGCGTCGTTGACCAAGGCTGCCGTGGGGAGCGTCGTATCGTGACCGGTGGACATGATCCGGTTCTTGAGCCGCGCACCGCGAATGTTCAGCGGCGATAGCAGCGCGTTGCAGTTTTTCAGATCCATGCGGCTTGTCCTCCGGTCCTTCCGAATGTCTTGGCATATCGACTACAAAATGTTCGCCAATGTTGTCAACCAACTTGTCGACAATTCATTTTATGTGTACAGGGAGGCAAGTTAGCAGGATGAAAAGCATGACTTGGGAACCGAGCACTCATGAAAATGTCGACGCGGTCGTCGTCGGGGCCGGCGTCGTTGGGTTGGCGGTCGCGCGCGCTTTGTCGCTTGCCGGGCGCGAGGTAATCCTACTGGAAGCAGAGCGGATGATCGGCTCCGGCACCAGCTCGCGAAACTCGGAAGTCATCCACGCGGGCCTCTACTATGTGCCGGGATCGTTGAAGGCGCGGTTGTGTGTCGAAGGCAAGACCGCGCTGTACGCCTATTGCCGGGAGCGGCAGATACACCATTCGCAGGTCGGCAAGCTGATTGTCGCCGGGTCGGACAAGGAAGTCTCGAGGCTGCACCAACTGATGCAGAATGCGGCGGCAAACGGCGTCGACGATCTTGTTCTACTGGACCAGACAGAGGCCCTCTTACGGGAGCCTGCGCTCAATTGCTCTGCAGCCTTGCTTTCGCCGTCCACCGGTATCGTTGATGTGCACGAGCTGATGCTCAACTACCTGGGCGATCTCGAAAACAGCGGCGGCGCTGCCATTCTGGGCGCGAACGTGATCGCCGGAAAGATCACGGAGCGCGGCGTTTCGCTTCTTGTCGATCAGGACGGGAAATCCGCCCTCTCCTGTAAAACGGTCGTCAATTGCGCAGGATTGTCAGCCCAACGGCTTGCCTCCTTGATTGAGGGGTTCCCCTCCGAAGCAATTCCGCGCCAATTCCTTGCGAAGGGCAACTATTTCAAGCTTATGCCCAGGTCCCCTTTCAAGCATCTCATTTACCCGATGCCGTCAGACGGTGGCATGGGGATCCACCTGACGCTGGACCTTGCTGGGCGTGCCCGGTTCGGTCCGGATGTACAATGGGTCGATGAGATCGACTATCGGGTTTGCGAAGAGCGCCTTCCGTCGTTCGAAGACGCGATCCGGCGATACTGGCCGGCCTTGCCGGATGGCGCCCTTGCTCCGGACTACAGCGGGATAAGGCCCAAGCTGCATGGGACGGGGACACCTGCTGCAGACTTCGTAATTCAGGATGGCAGGCAGTTTGGCGCGGCGGGTCTGATCAACCTTTTTGGTATCGAGTCACCTGGACTTACTGCATCATTAGCGATTGCCGACTATGTCCAAGCTATCGCTTAGGTGGCAGACGCTAGTCGAGCGACAACACAAATAGGGAGACATTCATGAACGAGCAGGCTCTCCATAAATCCGAGGTCGACTTGGTTGATACAATTCGCGAGGCGATTATCTTCGGGCGGCTGCGGCCGCGCGAACGTCTTGTCGAACAGGATCTCAGCGAACAGTACAATGTAAGTCGGCACGTCATCCGTGCCGCCATGGTGACACTAGAACAGATCGGGCTTGTTACACGCCGCCCCAATCGCGGGGTCGTGGTGCGCGACTTCTCGGTGGAGGAAGTGGAAGAGCTGTGTGAGGTGCGCGAGATCCTCCAGGCCGAGGCGGCGCGCCGCATTCCCCTCCCCGCACCCCTCGAGCTTATCGAAGAGCTTGAGCGCATTCACGCCGAGTATTCCGCCTGTGTCGATAAGATGGATCTGAAACAGACCGCGGTGCTCAACAACGCATTCCACGACACCGTGTTCGCTGCGTGCAACAACCGCTTCCTGGCAGAAGCGATTGCAACGTACTGGGCACGCACAACGGCTATCCACAGTTACGCCATCGGCAATCCGGTGATGCTTCAGCAATCCCGCCTGGAACATCGCGAGATGATCGACGCACTCATCAATGCCGATCGGGCCGCCCTGACGCGGCTGTGCGTCGACCACATTCACCCAGCCTTCGAGGCCTATAAGCGCGCCCACGGGGGATGGGATCGAAGCTCCGCTTGAGAAGGCGGCAGCGGATTGAGTTCGCATAGAGGAGAGACAAATGCGGCATGAACTCCAGTTCTACATTGATGGTGCGTGGGTCGACCCCTTGGGGGGCAGCACGCTGGAGGTCATAGATCCCTCCACGGAAGAGGCATTCACGCAAATTGCGGTTGGCACTTCGGCGGATGTAGATCGTGCCGTGAAGGCCGCTCGCCGCGCTTTCGACGGATTTTCTCGCACCAGCAAGGAGGAGCGCCTCGAACTCCTGCGTCGCATACTCGCAGCCTACAATGCGCGTTACGAGGACATCGCTCAGGCGGTCAGCCGCGAAATGGGGGCTCCGATCGATTTTGCCCGCGAGGCGCAAGCGTTCACGGGGCAGGCTCACCTTGAGGCGGCCATCGAGGCAATGGAGGCGTTCGAGTTCGAGCGTCAGCGCGGTACCACCCGTGTTGTGCGGGAGCCGATCGGCGTTGTCGGCATGATCACGCCATGGAATTGGCCGTTGAACCAGATCGTCTGCAAGGTGGCGCCGGCCATCGCCGCAGGCTGCACAGTGGTTCTAAAGCCGAGCGAGATCGCACCTCTGACAGGTATCATCTTTGCCGAAGTGATGCATGCCGCCGGCGTCCCACAAGGCGCATTCAACCTTGTGAACGGAACCGGCCCGGAAGTCGGACAAGCCATTGCCTCCCATCCGGATATCGACATGGTCTCCTTCACGGGCTCGACGCGTGCGGGCGTGCAAGTGGCCAAGCTGGCAGCAGACACCGTAAAGCGCGTATCGCAGGAGCTCGGCGGCAAATCAGCCAACATTATCCTGCCGGATGCCGACCTAGAAAACGCCGTCCGGGTAGGCGTCACCTCCTGCTTTGCCAACACCGGCCAGTCCTGCGATGCACCCACGCGCATGCTCGTCCCGCTTGATCGCCACGAGGAAGCTCTGGAGATCGCGAAGGCCGTTGCAGAAGAAAGCACTGTCGGCGATCCGAAGGAAGCGGGCACGGTGCTCGGTCCGGTCGTGAGCCGGGCGCAATATGACAAGATCCAGCGGTTGATCGAGGCTGGCTGCTCAGAAGGCGCGGTGCTCGTAGCAGGCGGTCTGGGTCGGCCTGCCGGCCTAAATCGCGGGTACTATGTCAGGCCAACGGTTTTCGGCGGCGTGAAACCGGACATGACCGTTTCCAGGGAAGAAATATTCGGCCCGGTTCTCGTTATCATCCCATATGCCGACGAAGCGGAGGCGATCCGCATCGCCAACGACACGCCCTACGGCCTCGCCGCCTACGTGCAATCAGGAGATATCGAGCAGGCGCGCCGCGTGGCCCGGCAATTGCGTGCCGGCACGATCAACATCAATTACCCCGACTGGGACCTCCATGCTCCGTTTGGTGGCTACAAGCAGTCAGGCAACGGCCGTGAGTATGGAGCCTTCGGAATCGAGGAGTTCCTGGAGACAAAGGGCATCGTCGGCTTTGGCAACTAGCTCGCTCGAAGCGCCCATCGGAGTGCATGGGCCTCGAACAGCGTAATTTTCGGTAATGAGAGCAAGAATGAAGACGTTTGGAACCTATCTGGTTGAACTCTTACGTACATATGATGTCGATACGGTTTTCGGCATTCCCGGAGTTCATACGATTGAACTTTATCGCGGCCTTCCGGGAAGCGGCATTCGGCACATCACCCCACGCCACGAGCAGGGTGCGGGCTTCATGGCGGACGGGTACGCACGTGCATCCGGAAAGCCCGGCGTCTGCTTCATCATCACCGGACCTGGGCTGACCAATGTCGCAACGGCCGTAGGCCAGGCCTACGCCGATTCCGTGCCCATGCTGGTGATCTCCGGCGTTAACGCGCTGGGCGCTATGAACTCCGGCGACGGCTTTCTGCATGAGCTCCCCGATCAACGGCAACTCATGAGCCAAATCACAGCGTTCAGCCACACCATTGTGAAGCTGGAAGAACTCGAAGGCGTGCTTGCCCGCGCCTTCGCGATTTTCGCATCCGCCAGACCGCGGCCGGTCCATATCGAGATTCCGCTGGACCTGATGGCTCAAGATGCAAGTCGCCTTCCCATTAAGAAGCGCGCGCCGGCTCCCTTTAAGCCCGGCCCCAACGCCGCGGCGATCGCGCAGATAAGAACGCTTGCCGCAGACTGCGCCAAGCCCATCATCCTCGCTGGCGGCGGGGCAGCCGATGCTGCTTCGGAGCTGCGGTCGATCGCAGAAGCGCTTGACGCCCCTGTCGTCATGACCGTCAACGGTCGCGGGATTTTGCCCGCTGGCCATCCGTTAGCCGTTCCCTGCACGCCGAGTCTCAAGGGCTGCGCCGAACTGATCGCCGAATCGGACTTCGTCCTGGCCGTGGGCACTGAATTGGGGCCGACAGATTTCGACCCGTATGGAACAGGTCGGCCGGCGATAAATGGTCGGTTGGTTCGCATCGAGATTGACCCCGAGCAAGCGGTGCGTGGCGCCCGAGCAGATTTGACGCTGATCAGCGATGCAGCCTCGGCACTCAGTGCACTCAGCGCCGTCATTCTACCCGCCGGCAATCGCAACGGGGCCGAGCGGGCGGATCTGGCGCGGACGGAAGTGCGGCGTGGACTGGATCCGGTGATGTCAGCCGGTTTGCAGCTTCTTGACACGGTACGGGAGTGCCTGCCGGATGCGGTGGTGGTCGGTGATTCCACCCAGCCCGCCTATGCCGGCTGTCTCGCATATGGTGCTGCCCGTCCTCGCTCCTGGTTCTGCGCCTCCACCGGCTACGGCACCCTCGGCTACGCCCTTCCGGCCGCGATTGGCGCCGCCTTGGGCGTACCGGACCGACCGGTCGTCTGTGTCATCGGCGATGGCGGAATTCAATTCACCTTGGCCGAACTCGGCGCGGCAATCGATGCCGATACGCCTCTGGCCATTCTCCTGTGGAACAATTCTGGCTACGGCGAGATCAAGACGCACATGAAGGCCTTGGGCGTCGAGCCTCAAGGGGTCGACATCTATACGCCCGATTTCCAGGCGATTGCGCGGGCATACGGATGGGAAACCGTGGTTCTCGATCACCCAACCTCGTTGAAGCCGCTACTTAAAGACGTCGCAGAACACGGGAAGCGAATCCTCATCGAGATCGATGAGAGAAAGTTCCTGGATGCTGTAGGCAAAGTCTGACTTGAGTGCAGTCGATCCGTTGTCTGCCGATACCGGGGACAATCGATCGCCTGAAATCATGACGCCCGCCAGAGGCGGAGAACACTGCACTTGAACCACTAGATGTGGCTCTCGTGTACTAAAGAGGTCGGCAAAGTCGGAAAACTTTGTCGGCCTTTTTTGGCTACTACCACCAGTCGGGCGATAGCGTAGCATTGGTCGCATTCGTCGTTGGCTCTACCGGCCTGCTTTCACCTTTCGCAGCAGGTACCGCCGTCTGATTGCGGAAGCTGCGCTATAGTGACAAGGTGAAGAAGCACAAGTTCCGCCTCGACTTCTGCGGGACAGATTTGTCACCCGGTGGATTGACGGGCGCAGATGGCGGCGCCCGGGCAGTCTCTTGCCATCCCTCCCCTCACCTAGGTAGAATATAGAACAACAGGAACCAAGGAACCAACGATGGCACTCAGTATCAAGGATTCGGAGACCGAACGTTTGGCAAAGGCGCTGGCTGAGAAAACGGGCGAGACCATCACCATGGCCACCCGCCGCGCGCTCGAAGAGCGACTGCGGCGCCTCGCCAATGCCGGAAATCGTACCGTGCTGCTGGAGGAACTCGCCGCGAGCCGCAAGCGCTGGGCAAAATTGCCAATCCTCGACAACCGCTCGGCCGACGAGATTGTGGGCTATGACGAAAATGGGCTTCCCGGCTGATGGTCATCGACACATCAGCGATCGTTGCGATCGCCCTCAACGAACCGGAAGCGGAAATTTTCGAGACAAAGATTGTCGATGCCCCACGGCGCTTCATGTCAGCGGCCTCGGTCCTCGAACTGGCCATGGTGATCGAGGCGCGACTGGGTGAAGCGGGGTCTGCGGAATTGGATCTGTGGCTTCACAAGGCCGGCGTCGAAATCGTGGCCGTAGACACCGATCAAATAGCGATCGCGCGACGCGCATGGCGCAACTTCGGCAAAGGACGCCATCCAGCAGGCCTGAACTACGGTGACTGCTTCTCATATGCCTTGGCCAAGACACGCGACGAGCCGTTGTTGTTCAAGGGCGATGATTTCTCACGCACAGATATCGAAGCGGCATGAACATGCTGACGGCGCAGATGTGCGTTTCATCGTCATTTCGGACTTTGAAATTTTCTGACCCCATCATCGAGGCTTCGACCGCGGCAAGTTGATAGGCGATGCAGCGCACTCATCAGAAGGTGGGAGGCGAGGGTCGAGGAAGGCGCCGCCAAGCCAACCAGCGGATAGGGATCACCAACGGGTGATGTCAAGCTTACTCGCCAGATCATCTCCCGCGCGGCGGCTGTCGACTAGACGGGGCATCGTCTGCCGCCCGATTTGAGCTTAGCTGCTACCGGGCCGCTGCCGCTTCAGGATGGAGGGCTTGAGCCGCCTCAATAGTTCGTCAGCCGCACGAATGAAGTTCGTCAACGATATGAGTTTGTCGACCTCGGCGTCGGTGTTGGAAAGCCGCTCCGACAACACTTCCGAGGCAGCGAGTGCAATCTCTGCCGGCGGTATCTCAGGAAAACGCTTCGTCAGCGCAGCATAGGCATTGGCCCCCACGCCACCTTGGATATCGATTTTGCCGAGCCTTGCGAACAGACGGATGAAAACCTGCTCGAAGCTCCAATCGTGGGCCGACACAACCCGCCACTTCTCGGTCCGCCTGGCGGAAAAGCCCGCCAGGGTGATCTTTGACTGAAGCCCCAGTTCGCTTAGCCACAGGGCGATCGCAAAGCCGCTCGTCGGCGTTTTTCCTGCAGTGTAGAAATCGTCGAAGTGGCCCACGAAGTCGAGATGGCCGGTCGGCGCATTCTTGAAGTCCGCCGCAGAGTTGAGCCTCTCTTCCACATTGAGCCTGATGTTCATAATGCCGAGAAATGTCGCCTTCTCGAAATAGGAAAGGATCTCCCCGACCTCGCCGCGGTAGACAATGTTAGCACCGTTGGGCTGTCCCCTACAGACAAGCAGCGCGTGTCCCTCGAAGGGACGATCCAATACCTTGATAACCCGGTTGAAGAAAACATACAGGGTCGTTGCTGGGTAAAGGGCACGGAGTGCCCCGACATCCACCGCGGTGCTGTTGGCTACAAGAACAATATGGGAGTACGCGGAGAAAATCTGGCGCCAATCTTCCGGTCGCGTCAGTCCCGAGGTCGATCCCGGCGGAGGTAAGCCAGCGTCCGCGGCGTTGCGGGGCGTTCCCATGAAGCCGCCCGGCTACTTCTGCTGCACCGAGACGACGCGATCGCGCATCGCGAACCATTCCTCGGCATAGTCGTCGTTGCGATACTCGTTGAAGTAGGGGCCGCCATCCGTGAAATGCACCAGCTTGGCGTCCGCGCGATAGTCGTATTCGTTGACCAGGTAGTTCCACACCACCGGGATATTACCGATCTGCTGCTCGCTCTCGAGCCACTTGAACTGGTGCAACTGAAGCCCGGTGGCCGTGTTGACATAATCTCTGGTAAGCGCCTTGCACCGGGCGTTGTTGAACAGGATCATGCTCGACCAGTTCTTCTTCTCGTACTTCGTCTGTGTCTGGCCGAGAAACTTCGTCTCGACCTTCGGGACATAGTCGTGCTTCACGCACATCGCAGCAAATCTGTCGTCGCGAAGTGACCAGAGTTTGGCGATGTCGGCGCGCGCGAGCATGTCGCAGTCCATGAAGATGCTCCAGCCTTCATAGTTGCTCAGATAGGGCACGAGGAAGCGGGAAAAGGAAAATTCGGTCGACTGCAGCGGATTGCGCTCGCGGGTAAAGAGATCGCCGAGATTGTTCAAAACGATTGGCGAGAACACCACCGGTAGGCTGGAGTGCTCAACTATGCTTTGGCAAAGAACGTGATAGGCGACGACCTCCTTGGAATCGAAGCCGACAAAAATTCGCACAACGTCATCTCGCATGCCGACACCTTCCATCTTTTTGCAATCACAAGGCGATTCAGGTATTAGGCATATTGAAATTGCCACCTTGCCTTGTCAATATAGCCTCGCTTGGGCGTGTTGCTGTGCCGCGAACTGCGGCTTCTATGGAGGCGGAATGCGCTGGTTTGGCAAACATCGGAGCGGAATCAAAACCCTGTCCATCACTCCGCCTAAACCCGAACCCGCGCGGAATGGGGTCGCAATTACGGCCTGCGTCAAGGACGAAGGTCGCTACATTGGGGAGTGGGCGCGATTTCACAAGGCGGTCGGCGTTGGCCATTTCATCATCTACGACAATGGATCGACCGACGATTCCTGCGACGTGCTTCGTGAGGTTCTGGAACCTGGGGAGCTCACCATAGTACCCTGGGCTGGCCGGGTTCTGTCGACCAAGACTGATCAGTTGATCGACGGACAGGTGCTGGCCTTCGCACACGCCATCCTCAACTTCGGCGGGCGCTTTCGCCGGATGGCATTCATAGACGCCGATGAGTTCCTTCTGCCGCGAACAGGCACAACCATTGAAGAGGCGTTGGTCGCGACCGGCGATTTTCCGAACGTCTCGCTACCCTGGCACATGTTCGGGACCAGCGGGCACAAGTCCAGACCCGTGGGACCTGTCGTGCACAATTACACGAAGCGAAGTGCCGAACCCCTCAGTCGCCAGGAACACTCCACCAACTTCAAGTGCATCGTGGATCCCTGCGAAGTCGTGGAAGTGACGATCCATCAGTTCAAGACGCGCCAGTTCGGTGATCTGACCATGAATGATGCCGGCTATCGAACCAGTCGAAACGGTCGCAAGGACCCGCAGTTCTATTCCAACGCCTATCTTCAGCTCAATCATTACTACAGCAAATCTGCCGAGGAGATGGCGGCGAAGTTGGCACGTGGCTCCAACTATGCCGCCTCTGCCGAGCGGTTTGCTGAAAAGATCAGTATCATAGTCCGCAACATCGAGCAGTCCGAGGTCGAGGACCGCGCGATGATCGACTTCATTGCTGACCACGGCATCAAGTTGTGAATGGCTGACACCTGCTCGTCACGTTCCCAACACCTTCCTCCCATTGCGACAGCGTGCGGCACGTCACGGTTGTGCCGCTCTGCTGTGCATCAGACGCCTTGGCTCCAAGGGCCTCTGCCACCAAAAAGAACATGCGGCTTGTGGTGCCATGTTCGGCGGTCGCGCTTCCCCATGAAGACCAGAAACAACCGTTACGGCCCGATGTAACTCATCGTTAGGGGCGAAACGGAAGAATTTCTAAACCTTATTTTCAAACAGACCTTTGAAAACTGATCCAACGCAACTTGAAAAGCCGATCCATTAACCTGGGATTGCGAGCTGAAAGTCTAATTTCCCCGCAAAGTTCGGAGGCAAGGCGCGGACTCCCGTCGGCAAACGTGGGACGTGCCGTCGATGCGCGGTGAGGTGAACCGTTTCGAGGCAGGGAGAGATGCCCGAAGCGCGCCGGCACAAGAAGCGACCACGCAAAGGGGCGGCAGACCGCTTTCCGGCGTTGCCGGCATGGGCGAAACAACAGGCGATACCCTCGCCTATGGGGATGAGTATCGAAATGAATGTGCGAGCACAACATAGCAAGGAAATACCGCTGGCGGTCGACTTGGATGGGACGCTCGTGTCAACCGATCTTCTTTGGGAAAGCGTGTTTCTCCTTCTGAGAAAGAACCCTCTTTTCCTCTTTCTATTGCCGATCTGGCTCTTGTCCGGCAAGGCGCATCTGAAGTCGGAAATCGCGCGCCGCGTCACGCTCGACGCAGCCCACCTGCCCTACCGCCAGGATTTTCTGGCCTTCCTGTATGGTCAGCACGCCTCTGGTCGCGAGTTGGTCCTGGCGACAGCGGCAGCCGAACCTTTTGCGAAAGCGGTGGCCACGCAGCTCGGAATTTTTAGCGCCGTCCACTCCACAAGTCCGTCCAACAATCTCGCGGCACAGCGCAAGGCTTCGCTACTGTCCAATCGCTATGGCCCGAAGGGCTTCGACTATGCCGGCAACGACCATGCGGATGTTGCTGTCTTCGAGGCAGCACGCAACTCGATTGTAGTGGCCCCGGACACAAGGGCCCACCGCTATCAAAGGACCCACGGTTGCCAGCGGTTCGATGCCAAGCCCACCGGGCTCAAAACGTATATCAAGATGTTGCGCGTCCATCAGTGGCTGAAGAACCTCCTGGTCTTCGCCCCCGCGGTGCTTGCCCATAACATTCTTGACCCGCAAACCTTCCTTGCCTCATTCATCGCGTTCGTGGCCTTCTCTATCTCTGCTTCGGCCATCTATATCCTCAACGATATCATCGATTTGCCGCTTGATCGCCAGCATCCCACCAAGCGCAATCGCCCGTTCGCAAGCGGCCAGCTGAGCATTCCTTTTGGGTTATCAGTTTCTGCGCTTCTGCTTCTGGGCGCGGCTGCGATCTGCTTCTTCTTGCCGCCGATGTTTGCCGCGGTGATCGCGATCTATCTGGTGACGACGACGGCCTATTCGCTGGTGATCAAACGTATGCTGCTGCTCGACGTCATCTGCCTTGCCGGCTTGTATGGTCTCAGGCTCCTCGGCGGGAAGGCGGCCGCTTCGCTGCCATTGTCGTTCTGGTTGATGGCCTTCGCGCTCTTCTTCTTCCTCTCACTGGCCTTTGTGAAGCGTTACGTCGAGCTGCAGTTTTCTACAGCCGACGAAGGTGACCGGATTGCAGGGCGCGGCTATCGTCCGGAAGATATCCAAGTTGTGGGGCAAAGCGGTGTGGCCTCGGCGTTCGCTGCCAGCCTTGTTCTGTCACTCTATATCCAATCGAGCGAGATCAAGGGCCTCTATTCCGAGCCATGGCTGATATGGCCACTCGTGCCTATCGTCCTCTATATCAACATGCGGGTATGGATCCTCGCACACCGCCGCGAGATGGTCGATGACCCCGTCGTATTCATGGCGACAGACTGGCGTAGCCAGCTGTTCATCGGCCTCGGCGCCCTGCTTGTCCTTGTGGCGACGATCCTCTGATGTGCGCGTCATTTGACAATTTCGGGCGAGTGGTTCGTCGCGAGAGGCAGGCAATGCCTGCCGAGCTGGCGATGCGCGACTTGCTCCGAGGTTCTGCGACTTTACCCAGCCTGCTGGCTTTTGGTAACGGCCGGTCCTATGGCGACAGCTGTCACAACGACGCAGGATCGCTCGTTCAGATGCGCCCCAGGAAGGCCATTTGCCTTTTCGATCCGGAGACGGGTGTTATCGATGCGGAAGCCGGCACCAGCCTCGAGGAGATCGTTACGCACGCCGCGCCATTCGGTTATTTCCTGCCTGTAACGCCCGGCACGCGTTTTGTGACCTTGGGTGGTGCGATCGCCAATGACGTCCATGGCAAGAACCACCACCTGCGTGGAACATTCGGTTGCCATGTCGAGAGCTTCGAACTCCTGCGCTCCGATGGCGTCCGCTACCACTGCACGCCAGAAGAGAACCGCGAACTGTTCGCCGCGACGATTGGTGGGCTGGGGCTCACGGGCCTGATCTTGAGTGCACGACTGAAGCTGATGCGCGTCGGATCGCTCGACATTCAAGAGCGGATAACACGCTTCGCCAACCTCGATGGCTATTTCGACCTGGCTGAGGCTGCCGACGCCGAAAACGAATATGCAGTCGCCTGGGTCGATCAACTCGCCTCCGGCAGTGCGGCCGGGCGGGGCGTGCTGATTACCGGCAACCATGCCGACAACGGCAATTTCCGGAGCGGCACCAAACGCGCGCGGCTGGGCGTTCCGTTTGATCTGCCTTTTTCCGCATTGAACCGGTTGAGCCTCACCTTGTTCAACAGCGCCTATTTCCGTGCCAAGAGCCGACATAGGGGCACGCATCTGACCGACTACGGCGCCTTCTTTTACCCGCTGGATGGCGTCAAAGATTGGAACAAGCTCTATGGACCGGCCGGACTCTACCAGCATCAGAGCGTCATCCCATTCGAGGCGGCCCGTTCGGTCATTCCGGACATGCTCACGGCAAGCCGCACGGCCGGTCATGCATCCTTCCTGACCGTGCTGAAGCGGTTTGGCGCTGTGCGTTCACCCGGCCTGCTTTCCTTCCCGCGGCCCGGTTACACGCTGACGATGGATTTTCCCAATCGCGGTCCCCGTACCCTGGCACTCCTTGAGACGTTGGACCGCATGACCGTGGAAGCTGGCGGCCGGATGAACCCTTACAAGGACCAGCGGATGAGCGCCGCAGCCTTCCGGGCCGGTTTTTCGGAATGGCCCCAGTTGGAAGGGCTCCGGGATCAGAACTTCTGCTCGGATTTCTGGCGACGTACTGCCCTTTCCGATGAGCGCGCCCGTGAAATGACGTGAGGAACATATGAAGTATATTCCCTTTATCCTTTTTACCGTGATGACGAACGCCGCCGCGCAACTGCTGCTGAAATACGGAATGATCACGCTCGGCCCGATCAACTTCTCGTCGGGTTCACCGATTGCGAAGATCTTCCAGATCGTCTTCAACCCCTGGGTTTTTGCAGGTCTGTTCACCTTCGTCATTTCAATGGCCTCGCACCTTTATGTGTTGTCCAAGGTCGATCTTTCCTTCGCGTACCCATTCCTCAGCCTTGCTTATGTGGCTGTCGCTTTCTGCGCCTGGCTGCTCTTCAAGGAGGAACTGGGTGCGCTGAAGATCGCCGGTATCGCCTTCATTTGCATCGGCACGGTGCTGATAGCCCAGAGCGGCGGGACGTCGACCGAAGCAGAAACGACTGTGGCCTCCCGCGATCACATCAAGACCTGACGCCACAAAGTACGAAGCAATTGCAGACAGACGCGATAGAGACAGGAATAGAAAATGAGACATATTATCTTTGGTGGAGACGGTTTCGTCGGGCGCTATCTGGCGCCGAGGTTGCTGGCGGACGGCCACGAGGTGATCGTCGCCGACATCGTGAAGAGCGAAATGGCGCACTACCGCGACGCCCGATTCGAGCATACCGATGTCACCGATCCCCAGGCGATCCGCAAGCTGGGCATCCGCGCCGATGACATGGTCTACAATCTGTCGGCCAAGATGCTCTCGCCCATTCAGGTCAGGGCCAAGCGCCACGATTTCTTTTTTCCGGTCAACTACTACGGCACCGAGAACATTATCAGGGCGATGGATGAAGCAGGCGCGACGTCGCTGGTCCATTTCACCACAGACATGGTCTATGGACACACCTACACCTGGCCGCAGACGGAGGACCATCCTTGCGCACCTCTCGGGGAATACGGGCTCTCCAAGCTGAAGACAGAGGAACTGGCAGCCGATTGGCGTCAGCGCGGCATGAACATCACGCTGTTCCGTCCGCGCCTGATCATCGGGCCGGGACGTCTGGGCATCCTTTCAAAACTCTTCAAGCTGATCGACAACAATCTGCCAGTCCCGATGATCGGCTCCGGCAAGAACCCATACCAGTTCATCTCGGTGTTCGATTGCGCATCCGCGGCGCACGCGGCCTTCAAGGCCGGCGTCCCGAACGAGGTCTACAACCTCGGCTCGCTCAATCCCCCGCCCGTCCGCAAGCTCCTGGGCGACCTGGTGAAGCATGCCGGATCGAAATCGATCCTGCTGCCTACGCCGGCCTGGGCCGTCAAGCGGACGCTCGATCTGCTTGATCTGGTCAACATGCCGCTGATGGATCCCGAACAGTACCTGATCGCCGACGAGATGTGCGTTCTGGACGTGTCCAAGGGCGAGCGTGAGCTGGGTTGGGTTCCACAGTACCGTGACGAAGACATGTTGATTGCCGCCTATTCCGAATACCGCAAGGACCTCGCCGGCGGTGCGGAAAGCAAAGTCACCCAGCCCAAGGCAGCCTGAGGGGGAAACCATGGCCACTGTAGTCAACCTGAATAACCGCCATGACGACGTTGCCACAGAGCAGGCCGTCGCATCGACGCCCAAGCCGGCACTTCTCTCTGTCGAGGAAGCAAAGGCACTCGACGTCTCGCGCATGACGGATCTTTTTATCCGCCACCTCAACCCCGGCCAGCTCCACTTCATGAAGCTCCTGGGCTTCCACAAAGTGAAGATCGAGCGGGCGGAGGGCATGTATTATTACGACCAGAACGATCGGAAGATCCTCGATTTCTTCGGCGGGTTTGGTTCGTTGGCGCTGGGTCACAACCATCCGCGCATCCTCAATGCACGACGCAAGTTCCAGGATGAGCATCGCCAGGAAATCGCGATCGCCTTCATGTCGCAATATGCCAGTGCACTGGCTTACAATCTTGCAGCCTGCTCGCCGGGCGAGCTCGACATGGTCTTCCTCGGCTCTTCCGGCTCCGAAGCCATGGAAGCGGCGATCAAGATTGCCGAACGGGCTGCCGGTCCGAAGCGCCCGAAGATCGTCTATGCCGAGAACTCTTTCCATGGAAAGACCAAGGGTGTCCTGTCAATCACCGACGGCTCGCTCTATCGCGGCGAGTTCAAGCTGGTCGACAACACCGTGCGGGTACCGTTCGGCGATATCGAGGCGGTCGAGACCGCTTTTCGTACTGACCCCGAAATCGGCGTGATCGTGCTCGAAACAGTGCAGGGTGGCGGTGGCATCATCCAGGCCGATGCGAGCTTCTGGCAGCGCCTACGCGAATTATGCGACAAGTATGGCATTCTGTGGGTCGCCGATGAAGTCCAGTGCGGCGTCGGCCGTACCGGCAAATTCTATGCCTTCGAGCACTATGGGGTCGTGCCGGATGTGACGGCGCTCGCCAAGTCGCTCGGCGGCGGCAAGGCGGCCATGGGCGCCATGATTGCCAAGCGCGCCGTCTACATGAAGGCCTACGGCACGCCGAAAACCGCGATGATCCATGCCATGGCGACTTTCGGCGGCATCGGTGAAGCCTGCATCACCTCGATCGAAGCGCTCAACGTCCTTTATGACGAGCAGCTGATCGACAATGCTGCGGAAGTGGGCGAGTACCTCCTGGAGCGTCTGCGAGAGTTGCAGGCTCGTTACCCGTCCCTGCTGAAGGACGTTCGCGGCAAGGGCATGATGGTCGGGCTGGAGTTCCACGACTTCTCGCAGACCATGCCAATGGTGCTGCGCCCCGTCATCGCCATGCTGGATGACAAGCTGAAGGGATCGCTTCCCGGCTTTATCGGCAGCCATCTGCTGCGCGACCACGGGGTGCTCGTGGCCTTCACCGAATACAACCGCAACGTCATTCGCCTCGAGCCGCCGCTGATCTGCGAACGCAGCCACGTGGACGACTTCATCAAAGCCCTCGACGAAGTCATGTCCCGCGGCATCATCCGGATCGTGAAAGACTTCATCGCCGCCCAGGTGAAGTGAAGCGGCCGACGTAAGCCCTTCAATGGGGCCAGGATCATGGCCTGGCCTTATTTTGTTTTTTGGCAAGGATATCTGGGCGCAAGAGCAGGTCCCAGCAGGGGTGAACCTCCACGAGCGTCCGGCCCTTGAGGGCTTCTTCGTAGTGTGCAAACAGGAGGCGGCGTCCTGTCGTCAGCGGACATTTCGGCCGCAATACGGCTGCGGTCTCCGCGATCGACCGGATGGCTTCCTCGTTCAGGGGCGGGACAGTTCGATCGGGATCTGCACCGATCTGGATGTGCTTCGTCGCATCGCGATCGAGCAGCCAGGGGAACGGATTAGTGAAGTCGAGGTTCATCAGGCTATCAAGCCAGACATTGTTTTGCACCTCGAACGTCTTCAGCGATTCCACTAGACTATTGGCCGAGATGATCCAGTAGAGCTGGAAGTCGAGTTCCGAGTAATACTGCCAGCTCGGCAGCTGCCCGTGATCGGACAGATCCGCATAGGCGGAAGCATAATTCTGGTAATGGGTTTCCAGATAGGTCGCACGGTCGATGATCTCCTGCCGCTGCGACACCTGCTGCAGGTTCTTCACGGCCGGCAGGTGCATCCGCGCGTGGGTTGGCAACACGGCGACGGCGCGCAGTGTCTTGTGCGCCACCGTGGCGAAAGTGGGAATGACACAGAATGCTGCCAGCGTCACGAAAGCCAGGCGGGCCCGGCTATCCAGCAACTCGACGCGGGCAAAAATCATGAGAAGGACCGGCCACAGGAAGATGAACTCCTGACTACCCGTGTTCTGTGTCTCGTAGACGATCCCGCCGACGACAGCCACCGAAAACCACGAGAAGCTCCGATCGAAGAAGCGAATAGAGCGGTCCGGCCGGGTCCAATCGATCCAGCAAAGGATGGCGGACAGCATGGCGGCGGGCAATAAAACGTCTAGCTTTGCCGAAACCACGGTCTTGAAGCGCGGCAGGAGCGCCTCTTGATTCATGCTCGCAAGCTGCACGATGTCGGCCAGATAAGCCGAAATCAATCCGCTTCCCGCCTCGATAACCACGACAGATGCGAGAAATACCGCTGCAGCGAGGAAGAGGTTGGTCCACGAGATGCGCCCGGCCAGCAGCGCGAGCAGACCGAACAGGCCGCCCACAAGAAAGCCGGTGATCTTTGTCAGGAACAATGCCAGCATCGCGGCGGCGCAGAAGACGGCCAACTTGCGACCGTCGCGAAGGAAGAGGAGCCCGCTTGTCAGCAGGTAGAGAAGAATGACGCCCTGCCTGTTGTAGATCCCGAACCCGTCCAGACCCGCAAAGGCGTGGTAAAACTGGGCATTGGCCGGTGACACTGCAAAAATCAGAAACGGCACCAGCAGTGCAAATGCGAGGGGTCGGCTTCGACTGGAGATCTCGGTGAGAACTATGGCCATGAGCGGAGCGGCGACCAAAAGGATCGACCATTGGGCCAGAAGGAGCGGTTGGGCTTTCGGGAACAGGTCGAGCCCCCAAGCGAAGAGATAGTAGCCCAGCGGCCCGACGGGAGTCGAAAAATCGACGCTGGGTATCTGTCCGGTCGAGATCCGGTGTGCGGCATCGAGATAGATATACGTGTCCCAGTACATCGGTCCGATGGGAACGACGAGCGGCATACTCAAAAGCAATGACAGAAGCGCAAGAACGAGTGTCAGCCAGAAGAGCGGCGAATATAGGCCCCATAGAAGAGCGGGTTTCTTTTCTGAGCTTGAAATCACTGTCGACCCATGAGCTTTGCTTATTCTTGTCATTGCGGTGATAACACCAACCGCAGTACCTTTCGGCAGCCCCACGAAGAGACCGAGCCCCGCGAATTGGACCGGTACCGCTCATTTGCGATCTTGAAACTTGATAGTTCGTCGCAATTGGTGCCGCCGCTTTTGACTTTTCGCACTTCCGAGAAGTGCTACTATGCTTTGAATCTACTCGATGAATTTAAAGTAAATAGCCCCATTTTTTTAGGAATCTCGACCTGCATCCTTTTGGCTCTCGAACGCGAAGGAGGCCGCATCCCGGTCCGATATGTCGGCATTCTGGATACAGAAGCTGTGCAGCGTTCCGACGTAGCAGGCTCGCCACATCGCGACGCCGCCTTGCCCGTGGCCGTTTGGCATAAGACCATCTGGACTGTTCAAAGCAAGATTTGCCAATTGTCGCGCGCCGCATTCCGCCTGGCAGGTCTCATCCCGACGCTCCTAGACGGGCGCCCCAGTCTTCCACCCGGCCGCTTTCGAGCCGGCGCTCGGCGAGCCGGCGCCAACCTTCCGGCAGACACGGCAGCGACGCAAAGGCCGTAAGCGCCTCCCGGTCCAGCTTGTTGCGGTAGAGCAGATCCGTCACCCTCGTGAGCGGCCAATCGGGATGCGGACGGGCCTCAAGAAGAGACTTGGTTCCCGCTGCGATCTGGCCGGGTTCCACAACTCGGAAATACCAGCCGGTCCATCCCGATGCCTGCACGCGCCGCGCCATGTCGGGAACACCGAAACGGACATTCAGCTTCCAGCATGGTTGGCGTCCTTGCGACACCTCCAGCAGGACCTCCCCTGCCCGCCAACGGTCCCCCAGACACAGATCGGCTTCAGTCGCGCCATCGACCACCAAATTCTCGCCGAAGCCGCCTGGCCGGAAACGGCTTGCCGCCTCGGGCAGGCTCGCCGCCCAGGCTGCGTAGTGAAAGGCGCTATAGGCATGAACGGCCTTGTCGACACCACCGTGATGACGGGTGTCGGCCTGCTCGTCACCGATCAGTCCGCCCACAGTCGCCTGGACCGGGCCCCGCACCGGCTGCTTGTCCATGGCGGAAAGCGCTCCGTCAGGCCCGAAGGGTTTCTTCTTTCCGATCCTCACCTCGGCAATCAAAAAATGGACCATCCGCTACCCCTCATTGAGCGTTGCTACCCGACAGCTGCGACCAAACACCATCAACGCCCACACGCCGCACGCCGAATTCAATCATCGTGGCCGATTTGCATCCCACTCTTTGCGCGACAGCAAAGAACCGGCCGTTCGACTTACCCACAGATACCATCAAATCGGCAGGAGCAGGCTACACACACATGAAATCAATGACCGGCAACGAAAACGACATCAGCGGCCTGTCGAGCAGCCCCGCGGCCGATTGGGATCCCCGCAGCGGAACGGTGCTCAGTGACCAATTGCGCGCCTACGACCATATGCGCGAAACCTGTCCCGTCGCCCACAGCGACTATCTCGGCTGGTCGCTGTTCAAGCACGAAGACGTGTTCAATGCGTTGATGAATCACGAGACATTCAGCAATGCCGTGTCGAGGCATCCTTCCGTACCCAACGGTATGGATCCGCCGCAACACACTGCGTACCGTCGGATGATTGAGACCTATTTCACGGACGCCCGTGTCGACGCCTTTGAGCCGGAATGTCGCTCGATCGCGCGCGAACTGGTCGCCAGCCTTCCGAAAGCCGCATCGACAGAGTTCATCACGGAATTTGCCGAGCCCTATGCCGTCCGCATCCAGTGCGCCTTCCTGGGCTGGCCCGCATCGCTGCACGATCCGCTCCGCCAGTGGATTCGCAAGAACCAGAAGGCGACGCTTGCCCGCGACGTCGAGGCGATGGCGGCCATTGCGCTCGAGTTCGACGGCTATATCCGGCGCCAGCTGGAGGAGCGGGAGAACCTCGGTCCGCACGCTCCGGACGACATCACCACCAGCTTGATCCGGCAAACCATCAACGGTCGGCCGCTCGGCCACGATGAAATCGTCAGCATGTTACGCAACTGGACTGTCGGCGAGCTCGGGACAATCGCAGCCTGCACAGGCATCATCGCCCACTTCCTGGCGGAACGTCCCGAAGTCCAGAAGGAACTTCGCGTCAACAAGGCGCTCTTGCCGATGGCCATCGACGAGATCCTGCGCCTGGACGCGCCGCTGATTTCCAACCGTCGCATGGCCACCAAGGCGGTGGAAATCGGCGGACGAAAGATCGCCGCGGGTGATCGAATCACGCTGATGTGGGCTTCGGCCAACCGCGACGAGGCCGCCTTCGACGCTGCCACGGAATTCCGCCTCAATCGCGATCCGTCGCAGAACCTGCTTTATGGCGCTGGCATCCATGTCTGCCCCGGTGCAGCGCTGGCCAGAATGGAACTGCGTGTCATCCTGGAAGAACTGCTCGAGGGCATCGAGAACATCGCCAGAAAGCCTGGAGAAGAACCAGTCCGGGCCATCTACCCCGCAGGCGGTTTCTCCTCGCTCACATTGCGGATGGAGTGAATAAAGTCGGACGGGAGTTCATCGTTGTCATTATGGTTGCAAAGCCCCTCACCTTCAGCAGCGAAACACACCCGTCCTCTCCCCAATCAATCTGGGCGCAAGCGTTCGAAAAACCTCTGGAATCGAATGTCAATCGACGTCGCACCGCAGTGATCACATGCCACAGGCGATCAACCGGTTTGGCCATTGCTCGCTAGTCTCCGGTTTGCTACCACGGATCGCCGTGCTGCGAGCACCGGTCGCTCGATCATGAGGTACGCTGCCAGCCCTACCGCCACACCCGCAAAACAGGCCAGAAGCGTTGCAATTAGCGGGTCGAGAGCCAAACGGAGCGCCACTTTTGCGACGACTGAAATCGCAAAGGTGTGCCACAAGTAGATGGAATAGGACGCATCTCCGAGAAACGCCGGAACGGCTAGTTGCCGAAAGAAGCCGTGCGCTTCCAAGGCCAGGACACCGAGGACGAGAGCGACGGCAAGCGGGCCACAGCTCCGCTCGTCGAACGGCAGCCGGAAAAGCTCGATGGCGGCGAAACCCACAACGGCTAACACGACCAACGCGATACCGGTGCCGGGTCGCGGCATGCGCCCCTTCAACCACATCTGTCCAAGAAGCATGCCCGCAACAAATTCAAGAATGATCGGCTGCGTATAGAACGAAAGCAGCGGATCGTCCGTCTCCAGCCAGGTCCCGGCGACCGCCAGGATTGCAAACACTCCCCCCAACACCGGCAATTGCCGGCTTCTGGGCAGAAAGAGTGCCAGCGCGAAGGCCACGTAAAAGAACATCTCGAAATTCAGCGTCCAGCCCTGGACCAGGACGGGCCAGATCTCCCCGCTACTCGGCGAAGGAGCGGGGATGAAGAACAGCGACGCCAGTACGTGGGCGGCGGACAACGTGAGGTTCGGAAACAGTCCGGCAAGCGCGCCGAAGATCATGACAGCTGTCGCAATCCAGTAGACCGGAACGATGCGGGCCACGCGATCGGCGAGGAAGCGGCCGGGGCTGACATTTTTGCCCTCGCTGATCACCCACATGATGAAGCCGCTGATGACGAAGAACACGTCGACCCCTGCCGCTCCGATCGCAAACGTGCCCCCGGTTTTCTCCGCTGCGTGGAACAGCACGACAGCGATTGCCGCAACCGCCCGCAGATACTGGATGCCGTACAGTGTCCTCATTGGCCGGTGCCGCTGATCAGAGACGCGACGGGTAGTCGCGGAACGACCGGCCACGGTGCGAGCCCCGCCATTTCGCGGGGCTGGCGAATGGTCAGCTTGCCGGCAGCAACATAGAGAAGGAACGAACCGACATGGTACGGCGTCATGATGTCGATTTCGACGAAGGCGCGCATCGCCAACAGCAACGTCACGCCCAGAAGCAGCGCCGCCTCCGGATGACGGTCGGTCGATAGAAAGCGACCGAGATGTCCGGCGATCGAGACGACCAGCACCATACACAAGAGCAGCAGGCCGATGACACCGGTCTCGACCACGGACTCGATGAAGGTGTTGTGGAAGTGGAAGCCGGATCGGGTGCCGATGTAGAACTCCTCCCACAACCGTTCCGCTTCCGAGAAACCCTGAACCCAATAGGCCTGGTAGCCGACACCGAACCATGGGTTCGCCGCGGCCGCTTCGATGCCCTGTTGCCAGAGATAGGTTCTACCGGTCAGTGTCGCGTCCTTGCCGAATGCCCCCAGCACGAGACCATAGCCACCGGCCGAGATGAAGGCCGCAGCACCGACCGCGAGCACGATGGCTCCACCGACAAACAGCGATTTGCGGCTCTTCGGCGTAAGCCACCTCAAAACGCTCAGGCCGAGACAACAGCCGACGATCGCGACCGTCGTCAGAACGGAGGTCGCCGATTGCGATAGGACCAGAGCATAGGCCGAAAGCAGGCCGACGGCTGCACCCACCGAAATCCACAGACGACGCTCACCGAGGATCGCGATCGTCGCAACCGCAAAATAGACGCCGAGCGAGGCATAGAAGCCGAGCTGATTCTTCGAGGCGAAGGCGCCGACGAAGCTCACCGTGCCATCGAGCGGGTCGGCATGGTACACGCCAAAGGCGAAGGAATAGAGAAGCACGGCACCAATTCCGACCAACACACCGCGCGCAAGCGTCGTAATGTCGATGGTACGCATGGCGATCAGCGCGCAGACGACGTGCGACAGGTACTGGATGCCGGTGCGCAGCGACTGCGAGGGCGCTGCCGACCAGAACATCGAGAGGAAAGCGAAGATCGCGAACGCGAAAATCCACAGGTAGCGCGTGTAATTGCCGAGCACGGCGCGGTAGTCGACCAATACCAGCGGTAGCCACAGCCCGTAATAGGCGAGGATGGATACCTGGCCGAACAGCGACGAGTAGGCGAATACGAACAGGGACAGTCCGACCGCAACGATGCCGTAGGCCTGGTTTTCTCCCGGCGTCACCAGGCTGGCTTTGGAGATCCTCACACGCCCCTCATCGCATGGCCATGTTCAGCTGGACCTTGATCACGTCGCCAGGAAGCACCGCGGTCGTCTCGGTAGCCGGGACTTCGGTCGCGCGGCCGTCCTTCTCCCGCATGATCACATAGGCGATGTCCGCGCCGGAGCCGTCTTCCTTCATCGCGGCCGCTTCCGCCGACTGCAGCAGGGCTTCCGAAACCAGCTTCTGGCTGGTTGCAAGCTTCAGGGTCACCGCCTCCAGTTCGCGCTCGGTGTTCTGCAGCTCCTGCGCGAGCGCGGCATCCCAATCGTTCTTCAGATTGGTCTCGTCCTGGCTTGCCTTGCTGGCGTCCTGCTTGGCTTTCAGCGAAGCCGTGTCGATGTCGAGCAGCGATGCCTGCACGTCGGCAACCCTCTGCTCGAGCGATAGCTTCCGCGAACTGATCGTCAGCCCCTTTTCCGCGAGACTGTCGACCTTCTTGAGATCGTCCTCGACGAGGGAGAGCTGGCGTGCCTGCGTCTCCGACTTCTTGGCGAGGGCATCAATCTCGTTCTGCAGGAGCGTCTTCAGATCTGCCAGCGCCGCAAGTTGCACCTTCTGCTTGCGGTCGCGGGATTCCATCAGCGCCGTTTCGCTCTCCACGAGGAGAGCCAGGTCTGGCGCATCCTTCAGTTCGGCGGGGGGATTGATCTTCTCACGGTTAGCGATTTCGGCCTGCAGCCTTGCGCGGCGAACCAGGAGCCGGTTGCGCTCCGCCACTAGCACCGACGAATCCCCGTCTGCCCGAATGAAGTCACGGGCAAAGCGCTGCCCCGCCTCGCCCCGACGCAGGCCGCCACCGAGGCTGATGGCCTTGAGTACCGTCATGCTGGGAGCAAAAGGATATTCGCCCGGTGACTGCACCTCACCGGCGACATAGATCGGCCGGTACTGCGCCAACTCGACCGAAGCCGACGGCAGATCGCGCAACGCGAAGAGCTTCTGCATTCGTTCGCCGATTTCCGCCGCCACTTCCGCCGTGGTCTTGCCGGCGACCGGAAGCTCCCCGACGAGCGGGAGGGATATCTGCCCGGACGCACCGACGGCATAGTCGCCACTGAGCGCAGACCAATCGCGTACTGCGCCCTCGGCGGTCTGCCACTCGACAACGCGGACGCGCAGCTTGTCGAGAACGTCGAGCCGGTAATCATCGGCCCGCGCTGGACCACCCTGCAACAATCCCAAAGCAAGGCCGAGGGCCATAGAGGCGGCCGAGATGCGAATACGGTTTCGTCGCGGCATCGCTGCCGCAATAACAGTCTTCATGAATGTGTCCGTTCAATCTGTCATGGCTACTGGCGCGCATTCCGACCGCTTGGGGCCAGCCAATCAGTAGCTGCCGCGGGAGAGGCAGACCGCAGGGATCGTCCTGGCAACGATGATGACGTCGTTGGCGAGCGACCAGGTCCTCACATACTGGGTGTCGAATGCAATGCGGGCGGCATAGGAAACGTCGTTGCGTCCGCTGACCTGCCATAGACCGGTCAGGCCCGGGCGGGTTCGCAGGTAGTAGGCGGCGGCCGCCTCGTAAAGCTCGAGCTCGTCCTCTACGACGGGGCGCGGCCCGACGATACTCATCTCTCCGCGGAGAATGTTGTAGAGTTGCGGCAACTCATCAAGGCTGAGTTTGCGCAGTACGGTGCCGACGACAGTCACCCTCGGATCGTCCTTGAGCTTGCGCGTTGCGCGCCACTCCTCGTAGGCTTCGGGGTTTGACTTCAGGTGTTTCTGGAGGACACGGTCGCCGTCTACTCGCATGGTTCGGAATTTCAGGCAGCGGAAGCTGCGCCCGTTGTGGCCTATGCGGCGGTGTCCGTAGAACACAGTGCCGCCATCAGACGCTTTGACGAGCGTGGCGATAAGCAGGAAGATCGGGCTCAGAAAGACGAGCGCTACCGCGGCGGCCAGTATGTCAAAGCTGCGCTTGGCAAATCCGCCAAGAGGCGGGGCACTGGTCGTGCCGGTATTGAGGAACGTCGAACTGGCCGATCGTGTCGCGGACTTCATAGAGTGGGCTCCGTTCCGGTTTGGCGATTGGTCGTGTCCGCTTGGGACGCAGCGCTATCCATAACGCAGCGTATGGTCAGAATTTGATTTCGAGCGAGAATTTTCCCAAAGGCTTGGGGACCGCGCTCATTTAAGAAGGCTGCAATATATTAACATCCAAACTCTCTTCTCTGCGCCTGCGTAATGTCGTGTATTATGCTTACTCATTTCTGGGGAAATTTTCGAAATTTTGGACGTTTCCAATTTTTTGAATTCGCTGTTATGAACATATTCAGCGTTTTTTATTTACTTCGCACCGTCCACAACTTGAAATGAGCTGACACTTTTGGATCTAGATTAGAATGGAGATGAATTTCCGCACTGCAGCATGACGCTGCATTGCACATGCGACTGAGGGCGCGGCAGCACAACCTTGTAACAAAAGGTGATCGCGAGGCATCTGTCAGTACATATCGTGGGCTGCATCCGCGTTCCTGCAATCGCGCTGTTGATGTAATGTGGCTGCAAAACGGCGGAATGCTGAAGCGATTTGCCCAAGGATCGATTCGTGGGAAAGCGTGCGACGTCTGCCAGGGTGATCACAACCTCTTGAATTGCCCGCATTTCCATCCTGACTGATAAGGGCGCGCAGCCAAAGATTGAACCTGCGATGCCCGGCGAATATACTCGACACGCTTTCCCAAGGGGTTCCGGAGGAGGTCGCCTCGACATGACATTTCCAACTGCATTTGCGGATCCGAGTTAGCGCTATGTATGGTCCGCGCGTTTTCATGAGTATGATCGTCGCATTGCTGGTCTTTGGGCTCGCAACGTACGGGCTGACAGGCTCTCTTTCCGGTTCTCTCATTCAGACGCTGATCTGCGCGGTTCTGTTACAGGTTGGGTATTTCGCTGGCATGCTCTTTCTCGTCTGGAAGGAAGCGCGCGATCGCAAACGCAAGGTCGATAATGCAGCCTCCCCCTCAATGGGTGCGGACGAAAAACCGGCCTCCAGCCTGCCGGTCACCAGGCTGAACGGTCCCGGGGGCTCCAACTTCTAACACCGTTCAACGTGGTTTTTGATCCTGTCGGTGGCGGTCATCCCCTGCGTGCCCCGAATGGGACATTATCATTTTTCATGGTCCAGCCGTGTCGCTTCGCCCCGCGACCTATACCCGCGTTTCACGCGCATCTTGCAACGGAGACCGATTGGACGATGAGTAATGGAATATGTGTCATCATCGCTGCCAAAAATGCCGCCTCTACCATCGGGCGAGCCATTTCATCAGCGTTGAGAGAGCCGGAAACGAGCGAAGTCGTCGTTGTCGACGATGGATCGACGGACGACACACGCGGGGCGGCGCTTGCCGCGGACGATTCCAGCAGCCGCTTGCGTGTCCTTCGCTTTGATGAAAATCGCGGACCGGCCGCGGCGCGAAACCACGCGATCAGGCTCTCGCAGTCACCGATCCTCAGCGTTCTCGACGCCGACGACTTCCTGCTTCCAGGACGATATGCGCGCCTGCTTGCACAAGACGGCTGGGACTTCGTCGCCGACAACATCGCCTTTGTCGACGAGGCCCGGGCAGCGGATGTCCATCTAAAGATCCCCGAATTCGAGCCGGAGCCGTACCATATCGATCTGAGCACATTCGTCGAAGGCAACATTTCCCGCCCTGGTGTTCGCCGGGGCGAGATCGGCTTTCTCAAGCCGCTGATCCGACGCGATTTTCTTGACCGGCACGAACTGCGCTACAAGGAACAGCTAAGGCTCGGCGAAGACTATGATCTCTATGCCCGGGCTCTCGCGAAGGGCGCGCGTTACAAAGTCATCCACAGTTGCGGTTATGGGGCGGTCGTGCGCGGTAATTCGTTGAGCGGCAGCCACCGGACGGAGGACCTTAAGCAGCTCTACGAAGCCGATCGTGCGATGCTTGCCGAACCGGGACTGCCGCCGAAGGAACGGGCATTGATCCGCAAGCACGAACGCCATATCCGGGCGCGCTATGAACTGCGGCACTTCCTCGATCTGAAGAGGAAGTTCGGCATTGCACGGGCCGCCTCCTACGCGGTGACGCATCCCATCGCATTTCCCGCCATCGCCGGCGGCATCCTGTCCGACAAGACCGCACGCTTTCGCCACCCCGTCGAGGCGCCCGAAGTTCTCGGTGGCATCGGCTCGATCCGCTACCTGCTCGCCGCATCGCCGCGCGGGCGATAGGGCCAGGCCGCGTATCAGAAGTAATCGCGGCGAACGCCGTCGAGGGTCGTGAGAAAGCGCTCCTTGCGCTCGCTGAGCGCACCGTCAGCACTCAACTGCGGCTCGGTGCGGCCTGCCTGCCAGAGCGCCAGTGCCGATGGTGCGGCAAGCATCTGCTTGGCGGCCGACCGCAACGTTTTACGGCGAGGAGACCTCTCCCGGACGAGGAGTTCTCCTTGCGCCGCCCCCTGTGGCTCGTCGACGTCGCCCCGCTGCGGCTCGAACTCGACGCCCCAGAAACGGGTGCCCTTGATGATCGCCTCCGCCCGGCTGGAAACGGGAACGTGGCACGGCCGGTATGTGACGCCGACAGTATCCGTCCAGTCGTTCCATTTGAAGCTATTGATGTTGGGCGAGGTGGACACCGCGACCCAGGGGACACGGAACGCGTCGGCGAGAATGGCCCCATGCATGGACTCGGCGATAATCATCTCCGACCGGGCGATTTCGGCGATCACCTCCTTCGCGTCCCCGCGCGGGTCGATGTAGTTGACACCGACCGTGGCGCAGACTTCCGGCCACAAACCGGCAATCGTCGATTCCCAATGCGGCACGAAGCTCTTTCGATGTGCCTTTGGGAGATGGCGGAACTCCGGCATATCGGCCACCATCACCGCCGGGTCGATGATCCCGAGTTTTTCATCGATGCCGATCTTTTGCGCGGTCAGCGGCCCGCGGACGCAGCGGATATCCCATGTAGCAGTGTCGCTCATGTCCGGCAGCGCTCCATAGCCGAAGCCACTTCCCAGCACCAACTTGCGCCCCTCTTCCGGCAGGAGCACCTCGTTGAGCACGGTCCCCACGCCGACCAGCAACGTGTCAGGATGAACGTCGCGAAAGCCCGGTAGCAGGAAATCCCAGAGCCAGAGGTTGAGGTCGTCGCCGAAATTGCCGTGCTGCGATTCCCAATAGTAGGGCTTCATTCAGGTCTCCTGTGTCTTGGGGAAAGGCGCGAGCGGGTACCGGCGCTCAGCGGGAAAACTTGCCGGCGGCGAGCTCGAACGCGCTGCGCAGCAGCACCGGATCGCGCCAGACCCATTTGGCAAGCAGGTTGAGCTGCGGCACCTTGCGCCGCTTGACGAGCCGTGCCTGGCTCCACAGCGCCTGCCGCCGGGCCGTGCCCTTGTAGGCGCGGATCGAGGTCGCCTCGGGCGAGCGACGGGCAAAACGTCCCTCCAGCGTATCGAGCGCCACCCAGGTGTTGAACTGCTGCTTCAGGAATTGCGGGGAATCGTTGTCGATACCGTGGAAGATGTTGATGCCCTCGCCGCGAACCGCACCTGGCGCGTCGCACAAGATGACGCGTTCAGCCGCGAGCACGCAGTCGCAAAAGAACAGCACGTCCTCGGCCGCAAGCAGCAGCTTGGGATCAAAACGGATTGCCTCGAAAAGCTTTCTGCCAATGACCATGCAGGAGAGGTGCAGGAAGCTCCAGTTCTTCAGCATGACGCGGGAAAGCTCGGGAATCTCGACCAGGAGCGGTGTCTCCTGCAGGCGGTCGACGCGCTCCGTTTTTTCGAGATCGGCGACACCAAAATGGTAGTAGAACGCGTCGCCGCCGGTGATCGAGGCCCAGTAGCAGTCGGCGCCGAAGCGCGTCATGCCTTCAAAGGCATTGCGCAGGTGATCGGGGGTCCAGACGTCGTCGGAATCGAGGAAGGCGACGAACTCGGTGGCTGCACTGACATTGTCGAGCGCCGTGTTGCGCGCTCCGCCCGGGCCGGCATTGTCCTGACGGATAACCCTGATGCGGGATCGTTGCTCGGCAGGCAGCGGCGCAAGCTCGTCGTCGATCGGATAGGGTGACTGATCATCGACGATAACGATGTCGAAATCGGTGAAGGTCTGGGCAAAGACGGAGGCGAGCGCGCGCCTCAGAATGCCGGGTTCCTTTTGGTAGTATGGGATTGCAACAGTCAGCTTCGCCATCTTTTCGCCCTTGCGGTTTTCCTAAAAAGAGGTGTGCCTGGTCTTCTCCCAATGGGGTGCGGCCTTACCTACAGCGTTGATCCTAAAACGATTTTCGCTTTGTTCAGCGCGCTTAGGATGTCAATATGCCCACCGTCATCAACGCCAAATCGGTCACGCGAAACGTCGGCTGGAGCGTCCTATCCAAGACAAGCACATTCGGGCTGAAGTTTGTCACCGTGCCGATTTTGGCACGAATCCTCACCCCCGAAGAGTTCGGCGCGGTGGCGGTTGCGCTCACCGTCGTGCAGTTTCTGGCGATGATCGGTGGTGCCGGTCTGGCGTCCGCGCTGATCATCCAACCCGATGAAAACAGGGAGACGATTCACTCCGTTTTTTGGGCGAATCTGGCAATTTCCTGCCTGATGGCGTTCGGCATTTTTCTGTGGGCCGAACCGATCGCGGCGCTGCTCGGCGCCGCCGATGCGGCCTATCTCGTGCGGCTGCTTAGCCTGCTCATTCCCTTGCAGCTTGGCGGCGACGTGGCCTATGCGCTTCTGGCGCGGCGCATGCAGTTCAGCAGGGACGCGCTGTGGAACATGATCTCCGAATCGGCCGGCGCGCTTGCCGCTGTCGTGCTGGCGCTGGTTGGTTTCGGTGTCTGGGCGCTGGTCGCGCAGATCTTCCTTTCGGCATTGATTCGCCTGGCGGGGCTGTTCGCGGTTTCGCGCTATGTACCACGAGCGGTGTTCTCGCCGCGCCGCGTGCTCGGGCTGACGCGCTTCAGCCTTGGCATGATGGGGTCGGAAATCGCCAACTTCGTCAGTTTCCAATCGCCGATGGTGATCATCTCGCGCTTCCTCGGCCTTGCAGATGCGGGTGCCTACTCGGCGGCGAACCGTTTCTCCAGCATCCCGAATCAGGTGGTCCTGTCCGCGGTCATGGGGGTGCTGTTTCCGGCATTCAGCAGCATGATGCAGGACAGCGCCCGCCGGTCGAACGCGCTGATGCTCAGCACCCAAGTGACGACCGTGCTGCTCGCACCAATGATGTTCGGTCTCTGGGCATTGGCCGAACCGGCCATGCTCACGCTTTTCGGCCACCAGTGGGCCTATGCCTGGCCGGTGTTAGGCCTCTTGGCGTTGTCAAAGGGGCTTCTCACGCCCTGCAGCACCTACATCCCCTACCTGAAGGGGGTCGGCCATGGGGGCACGCTATTCTGGTGGGCCATCCTGCGTGCAGTGATCACTACGGGTGCCGTCGCCTACGGCGCCCACAATGGCTCGCTCGTCGAGGCTATGGTCTGGCTATGCGTGGTCAATGGGTTCGTGCTTGTCGGCTATTCCGTCGTCGTCTTTCGCGCTGACGGAACCCCGTTCCTGCGCGGCTTCCTGCTGTCCTGCCGGCCGATGTTCTCTGCCATCGTTATGGCGCTCATCGTTCGCTCGCTGTTTGACCATTTCGGTCATCTGGTACCGAACGCAGCGGCGGAGGTTGCCCTTGGGGCGGTGGTCGGCAGTGCAATCTACGGAGGGCTCATCCTGCTCACCGAACGCCCCCTGCTCAGGAAACTGATGCAGCTTGCACGCAAGCGCCCGCCCATCCCCGAGACAAGCCCGGCCGAATAACGTGGCAAAGCGGAAAGAGGTTGCCATCGCCTCGCCATATTCTGCCACCCTCGCCGTGAAATTGAACGCCGTGATCGGCGCTCGAATATAATTTCCCAATAAAAACGCGACCTGGAGCACAGCCGCAAGCTGTGTACCCTCGTTTTTATGAGCATATGCTTCAATACCCTAGCTGGGCGGGCGTTTTCCCCCTTGAAGCGATCAATCAACCGGTGATGCCTGTCGCGGATGCCGCCCCTGCGGTGACGGACTGCAACCAAACCAGCGGCTGTTTTTTGCTGCACCGCCATATTTTTCTGCCCGAACCACCCTACCCTTTTTGTCGCGGGCTCAAGTCTGCTCTGTTTGAAAACGGCCGCCGGGGATGCGCCCCAATAGAGGTGACTGACATCGTGGAACTGAACGCGAATATCTCTTCGCGGATCAATCTGATGCGCATCGTGCTCATCTCGGGGATCGTCTTCGTGCACGTGCCCTATGATCCGGCGAGCAGCCCGTTTACGGGCACGAATGGTTTGATTGACTGGTTGCGAGTCTTCCTTGGCGACAGTCTTTTTCGCGTTGGCGTGCCCTGCCTTAGCGCCATCTCCGGCTATCTTCTCTTCCGGCGCGGGCTGGAACATTTCAGCTATGGAAAGATGATGCGGACCAAGGTGCTGACCGTTCTGGTGCCGTTTCTGCTCTGGAACGGTGCATTTCTCGCGCTCGTCTTTCTCGTGCAGAAGAATGGGATCGGCTTCGGCTACCTGCCCGATGTCGTGAACGCGCCCCCCCGGGAAATGGCAAGCCTGGCGTTTGCCCTCGAAGGCTGGCCGATCAACCTGCCGCTCTATTTCCTGCGCGATCTTCTTCTTTGCCTGCTCCTGTCGCCGGTGCTTGCCGTGCTGGTGGTTCGCTATCCGCGCGCCACCCTAATCGCGCTGTTTGCCTATGCGGTGCTCCCGCTGCCGAACGGCATCTTCCTAAAAGAATCGATCCTCTTCGGCTTCAGCGTCGGCATCGCTATCGCCCTGCACCGGGTCGATGTGAAGGTTTTGGATCGGCATACCGGTGCGATCGTTCTCGCCATGCTGTTCGCCACGGTGCTCCTTTCCGTTGGTCTCTACCTGACCGGGCCGGTGTTTCCGCTTTGGCTGGACATCCTCCGAGCGACTACGGCGCTCGCCGGTATCGTCGGGTCATGGGCCCTTTCGGAACTTCTCGTCCGCACGCGTCTCGGCGCACAGCTCGCAACGGGCGGCGGCCTCAGCTTCTGGATCTTCTGTGGGCATTATCCGCTGCTGGTGGCGTTTTGGATGGTGTGGAACCGGCTGGAGATTGACCACTACGTGCTCTTCTATTTCGCGGCCCCATTGCTGGCGCTCGCCATCCTCGTTCCCTCCCACGCTATCGTGCAGCGAAAGCTTCCGGTCCTGCATGCGCTTCTGACCGGCAGCCGCACCTCGCGCAACGGTCCGCAAAAACCTCTCGCTCCGGCCAATGCCGCGAGCGTCGGCTATGCGACCCGCCAACGCTGAAACGGAGATCAATCATGACAAAACGAATGCACTCCCTCACGCTCGCAGCTATCTTTGCAGCAGTCCTTTCTTCCCCGGCGGCTGCCCAGAAGGGCGCGAGCGGCGCATCCTTCGTCGAGAATTTTGACAAGCTGGACACATCCATCTGGTACGTCTCAGATGGCTGGAACAACGGCGCACACCAGAACTGCACGTGGTCGAATGACCAGGTCCGTGCGGAAAGCGGCGTACTTTCCCTGACCTTCGAGCGACGTCAGCTTGGTGAACGGGACTATGCCTGCGGCGAGATCCAGACGCGCAGCCGCTTCGGCTACGGCACCTATGAAGTGCGGATGAAGGCCGCCGACGGTTCCGGTCTCAACTCGGCCTTCTTCACCTTTATCGGCCCGGCCGACAAGAAGCCGCACGATGAGATCGATTTCGAGGTGCTCGGCAAGAACCCGGCCAAGGTGCAGCTCAACCAATACGTTTCCGGCAAGGGCGGAAACGAGGCGCTGGCGGATGTGCCCGGCGGTGCAAACAGCGGCTTCAACGACTACGCCTTCGTCTGGGAGAAGCAGCGGCTGCGCTACTACGTCAACGGCACACTCGTGCATGAGGTGACGGATGCAACGAAGCTCCCTGTCAATGCCCAGAAGATCTTCGTCAGCCTCTGGGGCACCGACAGCCTGACCGACTGGATGGGGACGTTCAGCTACAGCGCGCCGACGCAGCTTCTCATCGACCGCATCGCCTTTACCGCCGAAGGGGACGGGTGCCAGTTCGCCGAATCCGTGGCCTGCACGCTGAACTGACGGCGCAGAGGCGCTGTCGCACAATCGTCGGCCACGGCAACGCGGCCGACAACACTACTTGAACGCGCCCGGTGCTGTCCGGGCAGGAGAACCGGAGTTCTGATGCTGCGAATCCTTTATTTCGCGCACGACCTTGCCGACCCGGCAGTGCGGCGCAGGGTGCTTGCCCTGCAGGCAGGCGACGCCGTGGTAACGCTCGCCGGCTTTCGCCGAGGAGAGAAGACGGGAGCCGCCATCAGCGGCGTCACGCCGATCGAGCTCGGCGTGACCGAGGATGCCCGCTTCGTCCAGCGTATCGGCGCGATTGCTGTTGCACGGCTACGGCTGGAGCGCGCGTTGCAAGGCATCACGAGGCCGGACCTGATCATCGCGCGCAATCTCGAAATGCTCGCGATCGCACAAAAGGCCGTGTCGCTCCTCGGCGGGGATGTGCCGATCGTCTATGAATGCCTGGATATCCACCGCCTGTTGCTGCGCAAGGATTGGGCTGGTCGAGCCATCCGGGCCGTTGAAGCGAGGCTTGGGCAGGGCGTCAGCCTGCTCGTGACGAGTTCGCCCGCATTCGTCGAGAATTATTTTCGCCCGTTGTCCGGTATCGAGGCACCGGTTTTCCTCCTTGAAAACAAGGTTCTCGAGCTTGATGAAGATGCGCCTTCCGTGCCCGGGCCGCGCTGCCCCGGTGAGGATGCCCCCTGGAGGATCGGCTGGTTCGGTGCGTTGCGCTGCCGCAAGTCGCTGGATCTGCTTTCGCGCTTCTCGCGCGCTATGGAGGGGAAGGTCGAGATCGTCGTCCGCGGCCGTCCGACCTATGCCGAGCTGAAGGATTTCGACACCTTCATGCGTGGCGAACCTTTCATGAGCTTTCGCGGGGCCTACCGCAATCCGGAAGACCTCGGCGAAATCTACAGCGAGGTCCAGTTCTGCTGGGCCATCGATTTCTTCGAGGAGGGCCTGAACTCGGCCTGGCTGCTGCCGAACCGGGTCTATGAAGGCTGCCGGTACGGCACCGTTCCAATCGCGATCAAGGGCACCGAGACTGCCCGCTACCTCGCCGGCAAACAGATCGGCCTCACTCTCGACAATGACACCGTCGCAAGTCTGGTCGATCTGTTCTCGACCGTCGAACGTCAAAGCTATTCCGACCACTTCGCCCGTATCGCCCGGCAGGGCGCCGGGCATTGGACCTTCGGCCGGAGTGACTGCCAGGCCCTGGTGCATCGTCTCGCAAAGGTGGCCGGATCGCCGCAACCGGCCGGTCGCGCCCGCGCCCTGGCACAAGCCGCAACAAATGGAGATCGACCTACATGACAGGTGAAACGCTTGCATCCGTGCGCTGCCTGATCGTCATTCCCTGCCTCAATGAGGCCGAGCACATCGGACCGCTGATCGACAAGCTTGGCGGCGCGCTTGAAGCGCTCGATTCGATGCTCGTCGTCGTCGACGGTGGCAGCACGGACGGCACGCGGGAGATCGTTCGCGAGATCGCGTCGGAAAATCCGAAGGTCCATCTGCTCGACAATCCCCGACGCATCCAGAGCGCGGCCGTCAACCTCGCCGTTGCCACCTTCGGCGCGCAATACGACTACCTGATCCGGATCGATGCCCATGGCCAATACCCGGACGACTATTGCCAGGTGCTGGTGGACGAGGCCACCGCGACCGGTGCTGATTCCGTTGTGGTCGCCATGCAGACCATCGGCTTCGGCGCGTTCCAGAAGGCGACCGCTTTTGCGCAGAACTCAAAGCTCGGCAATGGCGGCGCCAGGCATCGCGTCGGCGCAACCAGCCATTGGGCCGATCACGGCCACCACGCTCTCATGCGCATCGCTGCCTTCCAGGCCGTCGGCGGTTACGACGAGGCCTTCAGCCACAACGAGGATGCCGAACTCGACTACCGGCTGAACCGGGCGCAATACCGCATCTGGATGACCGCGAAGACGAGCATGATCTACTATCCGCGCGCCAGCGCCGGGCCGCTCTTCCGCCAGTATTTCGCCTACGGTCGTGGTCGGGCGCGGAACGTCCTCAAGCATCGTGCATGGCCGAGCCTGCGCCAGGTGATCCCGCTCTCCGTCATGCCCGTGACCGCGGGCGCATTGCTTGCCATTATCAACTGGGCAGCTGTCATTCCGGTCGGGTTCTGGGCCCTCGCCTGCCTTGGCTACGGCTTCTGGATGGCCATCGGCCAACGCAACGCCTACGGCCCGCTTGCCGCCATTTCGGCCATGGTGATGCATTTTGCCTGGTCTGCCGGCTTCTGGCGCGAGCTTTTCGATTTCCGTGGCAGACGAATGGCGGCCTATGGTGCCAACGCAGGGGTGACGCCATGAGCGCGACGCGGCCGACTTTGCCTTTCTCCTGCATTGATATCGCAGTTTGCACCTTCAGGCGTCCGGAACTGGAGCGGACCCTGCGATCCTTGGCCAATATCGACGTGCCCGCCGACAGCTCGGTGCGCATCATCGTCGCTGACAACGATGTGGTACCGAGCGCCGCGGGTCTCGTCGAAAACCTGCGTGCTGAGATCCCCTTTGGGATCGACTACATCCACTGCCCCGCGTCGAACATCTCGATTGCCCGTAACGCCTGCCTCGATCAGAGCCGCGGCGAGTTTCTCGCTTTCATCGACGACGACGAAACCGCCTCGCCAGAATGGTTGGTCCGTCTCGTGGAGACGATGAGCGAAAACGGAGCCGATGTCGTACTGGGTCCCGTGAAGGCGCAATACGGGACGGCACCGAAATGGATGCGCCGTGCAGATCTCCATTCGACCCGCCCTGTCTGGGTCGGCGGGGAAATCCGTACCGGCTACACGTGCAACGTCCTGCTTCGTCTCACGGCCCGGCCTCTTGCGGGACGCCGCTTCAGCCTTTCGCTCGGCCGCACGGGCGGCGAGGACACCGAGTTCTTCTCGCTCGCAAAGCATGCCGGGGCTCGCATCGCTTTTGCTCCAACAGCCTGGGTGCACGAGCCGGTGACCGAAAGCCGGGCCACATTCGCGTGGCTCGCCCGGCGTCGTTATCGCATGGGGCAAACCCACGGCAGACTACTCGCCGATCGGCCCCACAATGGTGGCAGAGTTGCGCAGGTCGGGCTTGCTGCAGCGAAATCACTGTTTTGCGCGGGTGCCTGCATTGCGACGGCCTTTTTCCCGGCCCAACGCTACCGCTACGCGCTGCGCGCCATCATGCATGCCGGCGCGGTGAGCGGCCTGATGGGCGTGCGGGAGATCGAGCAATACGGGCTGCCGGAGACACGCACGTCATGATCGAGTCTCCTGACGTCACTTTCGTCATCGCCGCCTATAATTCCGCCGATACGATCGGCCGTGCGATCGAGAGCGCGCTCGTTCAACGCGATGTCGTCACAGAAGTCGTCGTCATCGACGATGCCTCATCGGACGAGACCCGGGACATCGTCGGCCGGATCGCCGATCCACGTGTGCGCCTGATTGCGCTTTCGCAGAACCGTGGCCCGGGAGGCGCGCGCAATGCCGGCATGGAGGCGGCAACCGGACGATGGATCGCGATCCTCGATTCCGACGACACTGTGGAGCCGGGTCGGCTGGCACGACTGATCTCGCGTGCCGAGAAGGCCAAGGCCCAAATTGCCGTCGACAATCTCGATGTCGTCGCAGGCGACGGTTCCCGCCAGCGCATGTTTTCGGAAGCAGTGCTGGCGCGGCAGAATCAACTCACTTTGCCAGCCTTCATCGCCTCCAACGTCCTGTTCCGAACCGAGCACAATTTCGGCTACATGAAGCCTGTGTTCGCACGAAGCTTCCTCGCAGAACACGGCTTGCGCTTCGATGAGACGCTAAAGATTGGCGAGGACTATATCCTGCTTGCCTCGGCGCTGGCGCGCGGCGGCCGATGTGTGGTCGAGCCAACCGCCGGATACGTCTACCACGTGCGCGAGGGCTCCATTTCCCGTGTCCTGAAGCCGCATCATGTCGAGGCCATGATCCTCTCTGATCAGCGCTTCGTCATTGATCATCGCCTCGACCCATCTGCGAAGGCGGCGCAACAGCGCCGAAGCAAAAGTCTTCGCGAGGCGCGCTCTTTCCTCGCGCTGGTCGAACACCTGAAACACGGTGCTCTCTTGCGCGCGCTCCGCGAGGCGATCGGCAATCCCGCCGCAATTCGACTTCTTCGCATGCCGATTGCCGTCCGCCTGCGCCGCCTTCTGGGCCGCTCCGCGGCCCCCACCATACGCGCCGCCGCCAAGCCGGCCGGCGTAAGATCGATCCCGGGCAAGGGCCCACACATCAGCAAAGGATAACGCCATGGACACAATCAGCCCCGTGCGCAAAGCCATCATTCCGGTTGCAGGCAATGGAACCCGATTCCTTCCCGCCACCAAGGCCATGCCGAAGGAAATGCTGACCATCGTCGATCGACCTGTAGTGCAGTACGCGCTGGACGAAGCGCGCCAAGCCGGAATTGAGCACATCGTTTTCGTCACGGGCCGCAACAAGCAGGCGATCCAGGATCATTTCGACGATGCGCCGGAGCTGATCTCCTCGCTTTCGAGATCCGGCAAGGACGCGCAGGTTTCGGAACTGGAGGCCATGCTTCCGGCGGCGGGCACCGTCAGCTTCACGCGGCAGCAGGCACCGCTGGGCCTCGGCCATGCCGTCTGGTGTGCCCGCGACCTGATAGGCGACGAGCCGTTCGCGCTCTTGCTGCCGGACATGATCTGCCATGGCCCGAGCGGCTGCATGGCGGGCCTGATGGACCTGTACGGGTCCACCGGCGGAAACGTCGTCGGCGTTGAGCAATGCGCCCCTGAAGAAGCGTCGAAATATGGCATCGTCGGCAAGGGTGATGCCGTACCGCATGGCTTCACCGTCACGGAAATGGTGGAAAAGCCGAAGCAGGGAGAGGCGCCTTCGAACTATTTCCTGAACGGCCGCTACATCCTCCAGCCGGAGATCTTCGGCTTCCTCGCCCGCCAGCAGCGCGGCGCCGGCAATGAGATCCAGCTCACCGACAGCATGCTGAAGTTGTCGCAAACGCAGCCGTTCCACGCCCATCCCTATGCCGGGCGCACCTTCGATTGTGGGTCCAAACAAGGTTTCATCGAGGCCAACGTCGCCTTTGCCTTTGCGCGACCCGATATCGGCGGAATGGTGTTTGAGTCCGTCAGGGACATGGTTCTGTCTCATCAACGCCGCATCCACGCGGCATAAGCGTGCCCCGGCCGGCACCATGACCAAACCGATCACAGACCTGACCCGGCCCATCGGGGCAGGTTTCCCTACCCGGGAGAGCGAGATTTCAATGAACCAGAGAAGTCTACCGTTGACCAGACCGTTGCCGCGAAACGCGGAGAGCTCGGATTCCTTCATCGATCTGGACCGTCTGCTTTCCGCCGTGCAGCGGCGGGCGAAGACGATCGCGATCTTCACCTGTGTCTTCATCGTCGGCGGCATTGCCTATCTCGGCTTCGCAACCCCGCTCTACACGTCGATGACGCAGATCCTTATCGATGACAGTATGTCACGCTACGCGGAAGACCAGGAGGCTTCACCTCAAAGCGGCCAGCAACTGGATACCCGCATAGCCAGCACGGTCGAGCTCCTGAGGTCCGGCAAGCTGGCACTGCGCGTCGTCGATCAGGCAGACCTTTCCGGCGAACAGACCTTGATCGATCCGGCGCGCTCTCCGATCGCTACGGTCAAATCGTGGCTCAAGGCTATCGCCGGCGTCTTTTCTGGAGGCGACCCTATATCCGAGGAAGCGGCCGCGAACGCCAGGCGACATAAGGCGGCAGCGATGCTTCAGCAGGCGCTGAAAGTGGAGCGCGTCGGTCGGAGTTCCGTCCTCTCTGTTGCCTTCACCTCCCCGGAACCACAGCTGGCGGCACTGATCGCGCGGACGTATGCGGACGCCTACCTCTCCGACCAACTGAGCGCAAATCTCGAAGCGTCCGAGCGCGCCTCCGTGTGGTTGCAGGAACGTCTCGATGACCTCGGCAAGCGCTCGCAAGCAGCTGCAATGGAGGTCGAGACCTACAGACGTGCGAACAATCTGACATCGACGCGCGGCGAACTCATGTCGGAGCAGCAACTGACCGACCTTAACAGCCAGCTAATCGTTGCCCAGGCCGATGCCGCGAGCGCCTTGGCACGCTACGAACAGTTCAAGGCGATCGTCGAGAAGGGACCGGAAAGCGCAGTCCAGAATTCCACGATCGCTTCGAAGGATATCGACAGCTCCGTCATTCAGGATCTACGGACTCGACATTCCGCCGTCAGCAAGCGCGAACAGGACGTGACGCAGAACTTCGGCGCGGACCATCCACAGGCCGTCGCGCTGCGGGCGGAGAAGGAGGACCTGTCACGACAGATCTTCCGTGAACTGCAGCAGATGACCGCGACCTACCGCAACGAATACGAGGTCGCCCGATCACGCGAACAGTCGCTTCGTGACAGCATCGACAAAGTTGCCGGCACAAACTCGGACGCCAACCAGGCGCTGGTCAAGTTGCGGGAACTGGAACAGAAGTCGACGGCGCTGAAGGCCCTCTACGACAGCTACCTGAACCGCTACGAGCAGGCGTCGCAGCAGCGATCCTTCCCAATCGCCAAGGCGCGGGTAATCTCGGAGGCGGGGGTGCCGGTTTCACCGTCCAATCCGAAGAAAACCATGGTGCTGGCGCTTTCGGCGGTCCTTGGCCTCATGGCGGGCGGCGCGTTCGCGTTTCTTCTGGAAATGCAGGAACGCGGCCTGCGGCTCGAAAGCGACGTTCGCTCGCTCCTCCGGCACAGGTCGATCGGTTATTTGCCGTTGATCGGCAAGCGGCCGAAGAAGAAGTTCAATCTGCGTGATCTGCTAAATCCAGGCGATGCCGACCGGGATGCGCCCGAAGAACCGCTGCCTCTCGAACGAATGACGCGCATCGTCCGGGACGCACCACAATCGACCTTCGCCGAAACGCTGCGGCATGCGAAGCTCGCCTGCGACGTACTTCTGCAGCGGCGGCCCAACCGGGTTATCGGCATCATTTCGATGGCGCCAGGCGAGGGAAATACTACTTTTGCGGCCAATTTCGCGCTCCTGCTCGCCTCGACAGGCAAGCGCACGTTGCTGGTCGATGCCGACCTGCGCAATCCATGCCTCAGCCGAATGCTGAAGCCCGTGCCGAAGTCGGGTCTCGTCGAAGCAGCCCTTGGAGAGGTTCCCTGGGCATCGACGGTCAAGGTCGACCAGCAAACGAAGCTCGCGATCCTGCCGATCGCACCGGGATCCATCGACGAGCAGTTCCACTATACCAACGAGATCTTTGCAGCTCCCGGCATGGCAACGTTGATGGAAAACGCCCGGAAGACTTTCGACTACACCGTCGTCGATCTGGCACCGCTGGGCCCGGTGGTCGATGCAAAGGCCTTCGCCCAGCATGCGGACGGCTTCATACTGGTGTTGGAATGGGGCAAGACGCCCGCGCGGCTGGTGCGGGAGATTCTTGACGCGGAGATCGACATCAATTCGAAGATCCTCGGCGTCGTCCTGAATAAGACCGACATGGACGAGTTGCCGTCCTACAGCGATCAAGGCGGCTCGGAAAAATTCCGCAAGCACTACGCCAAGTACTACGTGGACTAGGGCCTGAGCCCAGCCGCAGAGACTATTGCCGTTACCGGAAATGCAGAACGGTATTCACTCCGTCTGCAATCCGGTACCGCGAGCAAGGCCTTCGACCCCCGCCCGACGAAGCGGCCCTGACCGCTCAGATTGTGCAGTCTCCTGTCGCAGCTGGATTTTTGTTTGAGCAGGTCTGCCCGTCCTGTGTGCGCAAATGCACATCGATCTCGCCAACGGTCTTCGCCAGCGAACTGATTTCAACGGGTGTCATCAGCGCAAATGCGGTGGAGAGCGCATCGGCAGTCGCAGCAAGTGGTGCGACAACGGAAACGCGTTCGTATTGCCGAGCGGTCGTGCCGGTGCGCGGATCGAGGATATGGCTGAAGCGCCCCGCCGGGTCGAAAAGGAAACCCGCGCCGGAAGACGTCGCCACCGACCGATCAGTGACATCGAGAACCAGATCCGGCTCCGCCTCGTTTTCGAATGACGCCAGCCCAATCCGCCACGGCGAACCATCGGCCTTGGAACCAATCGCGCTGTTTTCGCCCATGTCCACCAGACTGCTGGTAACGCCCGCATCCCGAAGCAGCATCACGATTCGGTCGGTCACATACCCCTGAGCGATCCCATTGAGCGTAACCGCCATGCCAGGACGAGAAAAGGCAACGCGATTGCGGTCGAAATGCACCTTGTCAAAACCCGCAAGCGCCACCGCGCTGCGGATCTCTTCCGGCGTCGGTCCGGCCGGATCGGCATCCGCGCTTACAAAGTGCCGGGCATAGAGCGCCCACAGCGGCTGAATGGCCGGGTCGAACCTGCCATCGCTGAGCTGATGAAAATGCCTGCAGGTTTCGAGCAGCTCAACCAACTCGGCAGGCGGCGCGGCCAGTGCGCCCACCCGGTTCAGTTCGCTGAGCGCGGAGTTCTCTCGATAAAGGCTGAATATGCCCTCAAGGCGGGCCACTTCCGCCACCACTTTCTTGATGAGAGCCTGTGCCTCCGTCCGATCCTCATGATTGAGGACAAGCGTGGCCGGCGCGCCCAGCGCCTGCCCCCGCCAGATCACAGGCTCGGTGGACGGCATCGCACGGCCGGCGGCAGGCAACAGCGGCAAACCCGCGAAAGCTGCCATGACCGTGATGAAGCGGCGACGGTTTACTGGCTTATTCATGTCTTACGTTCCTTGTTCGGCGTTTTCGACGCCCTGATCGCCGCCGAGAATGTAGTCCTCAGGCAATTCACCGAACGTCACGACTCGTCCGCCGTTTTTCGCCGCGAAGGCCTGCGCCGCATCCTGCTTTGAGAAGGGCACGGCTTCCTCGACATCCATGCCGCCGCGAAGCGTACTGCCAATAACATAGAATGCCGTGCGCGCGTCGATCCAGTTTTCCATGCCCGGCGCTTCCCAGCTCGGCGCCTTACCCATATCGGAGACATAGATGGCGGCGATCTCCTTCGGTTCGTCCGGCAGCATCGTGAAGGCAACCGTGTCACGCGCCGAAGAGAACCAGATCGGTTCGGGGATCTGCTGCAGAATGACCTGCCCCTTCGGGCCGGCGTGCTCGAGGAGGTTCATGCCACAGTAGCGGCCCATAGCCTCCTGTGTCAGCGCATACGGAGCGGGCGCCTCCGCCTGTTCCTGCTTGTTGCAGCCGGAAAGAAGGACCGTAGCCACGATCGCGGCGATGTGGATGGCTTTCATATCTCTCTCCTTGAGAAGGTCATCGAGGCGAGCGCAAGCGGTGCCGCCACCCAGAGGCAGAGCGCCAGAAGCAAGATTTCACCCGTGAGGATCGATGTCTTCGCCAGTCCGCCCATGCCGGACAGGGCTGCGGCACCCCCGCCGCCGAGATTAAGGAGCCGGTATGCATCTGTCGGGTTGGCCAGCAGCAGAAAGTCCAGCAGTCCATCCGGCAGCGAGCGTCCTTGCGCCGCAACCAGCCCGCCGAGCAGCGCCATGTCGTAGATCAGAACGAAGAACAGCCAGATGGCGATCGCGATGCCGCCTGCGGTACTACGTTCGGCGGCACGCGCGCTGACCAGATAGCCGATTGAAATGAAGACCGCGCCCAGCAAAACCGAGGAGCCCGTCATCGAGAGGAAAGCCAGCCAGCTCTGTGCGTCCGTCGCCCCGCCCATGGCCGCAAGCGCAATGGCCGCAGTGCCATAGCCGCAGACGGTGGCGATGCACAGAATTGCGAGGTGACCAAGAAACTTGCCCAACACGATCTGGCCACGCCCGACCGGGTAGCCGAGCAGCAGCAGCATCGTTCCACGCTCTATCTCGCCGACGATGGCGTCGTGCGAGATCAGAAGCGCGATCAGCGGAACCAGGAAGATGGTCAGACTGGAAAGGCTGACGATTACCACATCGATACGGCTGGCCCCGACGTTGCCGGTGGGTGCGCTGCCGAGGAAGGTCAGTGTCAGTGCCAATGTGGCAAGGAGCAGCGTTGTCGCGAGCACCCAGCGATTGCGCATGCCCTCCCGCATTTCCTTGCCCGCAACGATCAGAATATTGCTCATTGCGCCGCCTCCTGGCTATTGAGGAAGTGGGCATAGAGATCATCGAGCGTGGGCTCGATCATTGAAAGATTTTCAATGCCCGCGGTCGGCGCGGTCAGGCGGTGCAGAAGCGCCATCCGTTGCGCGGGCATCACGTCTGCTTCCGTGCTGCCATCGCCTGTCGGCAGCCAATGAATGCCGGCCATTTCCATTGCTTCCGATGTGCCCTCACGGGTCGGTCTAACGCGGATGCGCGAGGGCAGACTGGCGATATTCCGCAAATCGTCAAGCGTACCGTCGGCAATTCTCAAGCCCCGGTTGATGATGATGACGCGTCCGGTGCGATCCTCCAGCTCGCCCAACGCATGCGAAGACAACAGAATTGTCGTGCCGCTTGCCCGCAATTCATCAATCAGGCCGTAGAACCTGCGCCTCAAGGCGGGATCCAGCCCGCTTGTCGGCTCGTCGAGCAGCAGGACGCGGGGCGCACCCAGCAACGCCTGGGCCAGACCGAGCCGCTGGCGCATGCCCTTGGAATAGGTTCGGATCGGCCGGTCGACAGCGGCGGCCTCCAAGCCGACGCGCTCGAACAGCTCGTCGGCGCATTTGGCGCTCACCCGCTTCAGGCGGGCGTAGAAGGACAGGGTTTCACGCCCCGTCAGCGCCATGTGGAACGACACGCTTTCAGGCAGATAGCCGAGCGCGCGGCGTACGCCGAAATCGCCTTCAGCGGGATCCTCGCCCAGAACTCGCACGCCGCCCGAAGTCGGGCGAATCAGCCCAAGTAAAAGCTTCATGAGCGTGGTCTTGCCTGCGCCATTGTGGCCGACAAGCGCGACAGTTTCACCCTCATTAAGGGTAAAGGAGAGCTCACGCAGAGCATGCACCTTGCCGCCATAGGTTTTCGTGACGTCGCTGACGCTCACGGTGGGGTTCATGGTTGTTGCTCCTTATGTGCCGGGGGCGACATCAGCGGATGGCTGTCGGTCACGCCGCCAGGCAATAGTGCGGGGAAACGCGCCTGCGCCCAGCGCACTACTTGAACAGCGGGACTGCTCGTCAACACCCTCGCTTGCGGCGCGGTCCACAGAACGCGGTCAATCAGATCATTGGGGCGGTAGGGATTGTCGCCAATGCCGTCGCCATCGAGATCGAAAGCGGGATTGTCGCTCCAGTAATTTCCGCGCCCGTTCTCCGACCAGTCGACATACCGGGTTCCGACATACTTCACTTGGTTGCGGCTGCCGATGAAGGCGTTGCCGCTCAAGGTGTTGCCCTCGGAACCGGCCGTGAAATGAATGCCGATGGCGCAATTCTCGAAGAGGTTGTCACGCAGGCGGTTCTTGTTCGCATTGTAGATGAAGACGCATTTTTCCGGGCCGAGCCGCATGCCGGTTTCGTCCTGTTGGGCTTCACCTTCCGAAGCAGGAACGCCATGCTCTTGCCGGGTGCCGCCGTCCGTCCAGCGGGAGGCGGGCTGCAAATGGCCGCGGACCGTATTGCCAACGACCGTGGAGCCGTTTGCATAGTTCAGCAGCAGTCCGTGATCCCGGTCGCCATCGGAGATGTTGCCGGTAATTTTCAACCGACTCGAGAACATGATGGCATATCCGACCGAGTTGCCGGTCGAGATGTTGTCGCTGATCACGCTGTCATTGGTGTACATGTAATGCATGGCGAACCGCACGTTCGTAAAGCGGTTGCCGCTGAAGACATTGCGCTTGCTGGCATTGGTAGAGATGCCGTCGCGGCCGTAGCTGATGTCGTTGTCGGTCACGCGGGCGCCGGGCGCATTCCAAACTGTCACCCCATTGCCGGTTTCGCTCAGCCGGCCATCGCCTGTACCGACGATGACATTGTTGCGAGCGATCGAGTCTCCCGCACCATGCAGATAGATTCCAAAGAGGTTGCCCTCAATCCGGCTGTTCTCGACAATCGTTCGCTTGGCAGTCCGCGCAACGAAAACGCCGGAGTCCAGCGCCTCGAGATCGCTGCCCGAACCGCTGACGGTGATACCGCTGAACACTACGTCTTCAGCGGTTATGGTCACAACGGTGCCCGCACCATTGCCTGCGATTGCAGCTCCCTTTTCTCCGCGAAGCGTCAACGATTTGCCAATGGTAACCGGGCCTTGAAAGCGGCCGCCTTCCAACACCAACTCGTCGCCGGGTTGGGCGGCATCAATCGCCTGCTGGAGTGAGGGCGTGGCGGCAGGCGAGAGGCGGATTGTCTCCGCCCCCGCCGTTGCGGGGATGGCGGCAAGAACCGCCGCCATCCCCCACATCGCCGCATCGTGAAGATGCGTCATGCCTTGTTCGGCTCCACGAGCATCCGGCCCTTCATCTCCATGTGCATGGCATGGCAGAACCACGAGCAATAGTACCACCACACGCCGGGCTTATCGGCCTTGAAGGTCACGGACGCGGTCGCCTGCGGGGCCACTTCCATGTTGATGCCGTAGTTGATGATGGCGAAGCCGTGCGTCAGGTCTTCCACCTCGTCGATGTTGGTCACGTAGACGGTCACCTCGTCACCCTGCTTCACAGTGAAGCTCTCAAGCCCGAAGGCCGGAGCGGCAGAGGTCATGTAGACGCGCACCTTGTTTCCGTCGCGGATCACTTCGGAATCGATCATCAGATCGATGCCGTCAGCTTTCGCCTGGGCAACGGCGTCGGCGAAGAAGGGATCCTCGCGGTTCCAGACGTTCACCGGATTGATCTTCGAGTTGTGCACGATGGTGGCGTCATGCGGCTCTGCGAAAGTGGGATTGTCGTGAACCAACACCATCTCGTCGCCGGAGATGTCGATGAGCTGATCGTTTTCCGGCTTCAGCGGACCAACGTTCAGATACCGGTCCTTGGAGAACTTGTTCAGCGAGATCAGCCACTTGCCGTCGGCGTCCTTCGTCTGTCCCATCGAGCTGTGGTTGTGCCCCGGCTGGTAGTGAACATCGAGCTTCTGGCGGACGGGATTGACCTTCTCGCCCTGATAGGCGCGCTTGGCGTCCTCGATGTTCCACTTGCAGATCTGGCTATCGATGAACAGCGTCGTGTAGGCGTTGCCGCGCCCGTCATAGGCTGTGTGCAACGGTCCAAGACCCAGTTCCGGCTCGGCAACCACGGTGTCACGCGGCTTGATCTTGTCGTCGAACAAGTCGTCGAACTTGCGCACGTCCATAACGGTGACGGTCGGTGAAAGCTTGCCGTTGGCGACGATGTGAATGCCGTCCGGCGCGGTGTTCATGCCGTGCGGGCCATTCGAGATCGGAATGTACCGAGTGTACGGCGAGCCCTTGCGGCCATCGACGACCGGCACGCCACCCATTTCCTTGAACTCGCCCTTGGCAACGGCTTCTTCGATGCGCTTGAGATTGAAGACGACGATCCAGTCCTGATCCTTCGCCATCATCTCTTCGAGGTTCACGCCCCCCTCGGAATTGTAGCAGGTGGCAAACGCATACTTGCCCTGATAGTCGGCATCGACGTTGTCGAGGTTGCCGTCGACCATCACCTGCCAGGCCACCTTCATCGTGTCGCCGTCGATTGCCGAGAAGATGGCGTGATACTGGCTGTGGTCGTCCAGCACCGAACCATCGTTCGGGATCGGCACGCGGTCCTCGCCGTTGGCGAACACATACCCGGTACGCGGGTATTTCTGCACGCGCAGCCCGTGAACGGTATGCTGGTTAGGCAACTGGATGATCTTGTCGCACTTCATTACGTCGAGCCGGATGCGGCAGACGCGGGTGTTGGCCTTGTCGTTTGCGAACAGATAGCGACCATCATAGGTTCCGTCCGTGAAGGACGGATGCGGATGGTGGAGGTCACCGTTGAGGTAGATGCCGCCCTTGTCGGCGAGATATTCCTTCGTTTCGGGCAGCAGACCCTCGGTCAGGATCTTCCGGCTTTCGTTCGTCTGGCCCCAGCCGGTGGCGCTGCAGCGGTTGAAAACCGGAACGCGCATCAGTTCACGCATCGAGGGCAGGCCGAGTATCCGCAGTTCGCCGCACTGACCGCTGGAGAAGAACACGTAATATTCATCGAGTTCGCCGGGCTTGACCTCGGGCGATTGGCCGCCGGCAGCCAGCGCGGGCGCTGCGGTGATGGTCGATGCCGTTAGTACGCCACCACCAACCGTGGCCGCCCCGGCCACAGCCGCTGCGGCTGTGGAACCAAGAAGCTGGCGTCTACTGAGGCTTGTTTCCGTATTGCGATCAGACATTGGTCTCTCCTTTGATGCTGGCGTCAGGCGTGTTCGCCTGCTGCCTCTTCCGTTCCGCCGATCGGCTTCCCTTTATGGGTCACCACGGTCTTCGCACGCGCCTCGCCCTTTTCCGCAGGGCTGGAAAGCGCGACGAATTTCTCTCGCTTGCGCCGCACCTGAATCTGGTGTGGGCAGCGTTGGTCGTCCTGGTAGAGTTCCTGGCAATGCATGCAGTAGATGCATTCATTGACGTTGATCTGCCCTTCCGGATGGATCGACTGCACCGGACATTCCTTGGAGCAGATATGGCAGGGCGAGCCGCATTCGGGCCACCGCTTCAGCCATTCGAACATGCGCAGGCGCCCCGGGATGGCAAGCGCCGCACCCAACGGGCAAAGATAGCGGCAATAGAAACGCTCGATGAACAGGCCGGCGGCGAGCATCGTCAGCGCAAAGATCACGAACGGCCAATCGCGGGCGAATTTCAGAATGATTGCCGTTTTGAAGGGCTCAACCTCGGCGAACATCTCCGCCAATGCGAGCGAGTAGAGCGACAGACCGAACAGACCAAGAAAGATGATGTACTTGATCGGCCACAAACGCTCATGAAGTCCCCAGGGCAACGTCAGCTGCGGCACCTTCAGCCATTTGGCGATGCCGTTGGTTAGTTCCTGCAGGGCGCCAAACGGGCAGAGCCAGCCGCAGAACGGGCCACGCCCCCAGAACAGCAGGGCCGCCGCCACTGACGCCCAGAGAATGAAGATCAATGGCGCAGCCAGGAAGAATTCCCAATTGAAGCCCGTGACCAGCGAATTGAAGAACGTCAGGACGTTGACCACCGAAAGCTGGGCGTTCGCATACCAGCCGAGCCAGACGAGCGCGAAGAGCAGGTATCCGCGCCGAATCCAGGCAAACATTTTTGGGCGCCGCACCAGCCAGTCCTGGAAGAAGAAGATGCCGGTCAGCACCAGGATGCCAGCGATCGTTATGCCGACCTCGACGCGGTTCATCTGCCAGATGCTGACCCAGAGAGGCGTGTCCTCATCGGCGAACGCTGCATTGTCCTCGACTGCAGTCGGGGCGGGCGCGGCAGCAGGCGGTTGCGCTGCAGCCACGGGCGGCGCTTCCACCGTGATGTAGCGATCAGGCAGAGTGTAACCGAGATCATAGGGCAGCGTTGCCTTGTCGCGCGAACCGGTGGTCCGTTGAACGAGCAGCTGCAGCTCCCACGGCTCGGTCACATTGAAGGTGTAGCTATCCGGAACGACGTAGAGGGCGATTTCCCGCAGTCTCGGTGCGCCATCCGCGGCGATTTGCGTCAGCCGGGTATGGTCGCGGTCGCGAAAGCGCAGCCCTTGCCCATCCTGGAGCAGTTCGATGCGATCGAATATGCCACCCCGGACATAGCCCGACCCTTTGAAGGAGTAGGCGCCGTCACCAGCTACCAGAATGGCCGATTGGCCCGGCTTCAGGCGCTTCTGGAGCCGGCCGTATCCCTCGTCGCCCAACAGGCTCCTGCCGATCGAAGGAACGCTGACCGGGGCAACATAAAGCTCGATGAACCGGTCTTCGGGCGATGGCGTCTCGGGATGGCCGGCAGCCTCCTCCAGCTTCGCCCCACGGAATGCCTCCGAGACCTCGCCGACCGTCAGCCTGAGGCTGCGGATCGAGCCGTCTCCCACCAAGGTCTGCCAGTCAGCAGTTTCGTTCACCGAAGCATTGAGTTTCTTGACGGGCGCCTTGGCGGCAGCCACTTGCGTCAGCGCATCGCCACCAAGCCTGCCACTGCGGATCAGCTTCACCGCCGAGCGCACAACGCTGTCGCCCATCACGAGCACAGTCACAGTGGCACCGCTGACGATATCGACCTGTGGCGGTCGCTCCGCGCCGGATGCAACACGGGAAAGATCGCGGCCAATCACCGAATTGAGCGCCTCGACGACGCGCGCTTCCGGAATACCGATCAGCACGATCGGCTCCTTGTGATCGACCAGCTTCAGGCCCCGCACGACGCCAGCGCTGTCGATGCCGACAATCATGTGGATCGGCTTGCCCGAGTAGCCGACGGCATTGGTGAAATCGGTATTCAGATAAGCGTAGCCGGCAACATCCTTGCCTTTGTATACAGGGACGATTGCCGGCTGGCCGACAGGCTCGCCGAACCGGTCCGCCCCTTCGAACATATCGCCTGGCGATACTTTCGACAGATAGTCCGTCAGACCTCCCGCGGCGAAGGCATGCCCTGCGACGGATATCAAAGTCATGAGGATGGAAAGGAAAACGGCCAGACGGTGTTTCCGGCGATGAGCGTCTTTCCGCATGTGCATTCCAATGCGATGCGGCCCGGATGCTATTGTTCCCGTGCCGCGCCGCAATCATTCAGCATGGGAGTTGCAGGCAACATAGCCACAGCACGCAGAGCGTCCTTGAGCTAGATCAAGTCTCGGCCGATAGAGATCCGCAAATGCACTCGATCGCGACCTGCGAGCAGCGGAGGGGGACGGAAGTTCCGTTTATGTCGTGGGTCATCATACGGTGGAAGATCGGGGGCACCTGGCGCGCAGCAGATGGGGACGTCACTCGCAGGTGCCCGTCGAAAAAGCGAGCCGCAGCCGCTCAAGGGGCTCTATCCGAACCCTGCAATGTCGACTTTCTCAACCACCCCCGATGCAAAACTATCGGATGTGGGCCCATATCGACACTGTGATATCCGTCCTAAGCCTTGCAGGCTAGACGAGCGGTCAATCAATCATCCACCCTGCGCATTCTACCTAGGGAAGCTATACTTCTCGGTTATATCCCACAGCCTGTGATTTAAGTCGATGAGCGAACGGATGCTCTCCTTGATGCGCGCCATCTCCAGGTTGTCGAGCGCTTCAACCTTACCGTACTTAACGTCATCCTTGCTGTCGAATATGCGCATCAACTGCGTCAATCCTTGGCCACTGTCCGGATCGAAGGAGTAGATGCAGTGATTGTACTTGTTTCTCAGCTTCGCCAATTCCGAGAACCGGCGCGTCGCATCCAGCACATCGTTGCGGCAATCGGCTGGCGTCTTCTGCATTTTCGCCAGCCGCTCGACGAGATCGATGCGCGCCCGCGTGGTATTCAAGGTCAGGAAAATGACAATGGCTGCTTCCTTGTCTGTCCTGGCAAGGCCGGCAATCATGTGGATTAGCAGGCTTTCCGTATTGGTCCATGTATAGTTAAGCTGCCCCACCAGGAGAAGTATTTCCTGAAATTTCTGCATTCCTTCACCTCCAGAACCTTCAGAAAGCATATTCCTAAGCTACTTCGTACGGCTATTCTTAATATTCACACCCGCCACCTCCATAGAGCTCCATCCATCAAGAGCGTCAAAGGGAGAGTGCTGGCCCAAGCAGCCTACCAGCGCTTCGAATTTTTCGTCGCAACCTGTAGCCTTAGGTTGAGACGGCTCAACTCATGGGGGTAGGAGGGGCCATGCCATCCCTACCTGCATCCTCAACACTACGAGAATTTCTGATAACCCGTGCTCGGTCAACAGCAGTACAGAGGCTCAACCGAGTACCCTCTACGCGCATACTAGTCGTACGTTCTAATTCGAATAGTCAGCTAATAACGCACTGAACCTCGCGACAGACTATCGCCCTGGCTCGGGTCAAGACACGGAATGTGAAGCGAGGCGGATGAGCCCGGTTACGACCAAATGAACCCGCCAAGCCCACTCCGTTCCGACCCGGTCCAGTAGGGAGGATTTGACATCATAAACCTCCGCAAGGTGGTGCGCGGCCGCGATACGGCGCCCGGGCACGACCAGCAGCATGACTCATGTTCAACTGCCGCACGGTGATGGCCCCAAGAAGATGAATGGCGGCCAAGCTGTTGTGGCTCCATGACAGAGGAAAGCGCTATGTCTAGAAATCGGGATCTTCTCAACTACGATCCAAGTCAGGAACAGCAGCAACAAGAACAGCAGCGCCAGCAGCAACAAGAGCAGCAGCGCCAGCAGGAACAGCAGCAACAGGATCAAACATCTAATCAGGACCAGACATCTACCCAGGACCAGACCCAGACGAGCGAGTCTGACAATTGGAACGGGAACCTGAATGGGAATGGAAACGGTAACCTGAACCTCAACGGGAATGGGAACGGCAACCTCAACCTTAACGGAAACGGCAATGCCAATCTCAACGGCAATGCCAACTGGAATTCAAGCGAGAATTCCAACGCCAATACCAACTCGAACACCAACACCAGCGCGACGACGGTCGGCGTTACCGTCGACGTCGGCCTGAACCTGGATGGCTTCCAGCCGACCGATAACGACTTTGCCGACGTCGATCAGACGGGGGACCACAACTCGATCGAAGGGATGTTCAACATCCAGTTCGACAATATCCTGAACAACTCTCTCACCGGCAGTGGCACCAACGTCGCGAACGTCTTCAGTCAGGTCGCCAACCTCCAGGACAACGACAAGATCGAGAACGCCAACGTTACGAATGAAGACACGGCCACCTTCAATGCCAACGCAACTGGCGGCACGGCCTATGCGGACGAAGGCATTAGCGCTGGCGGCAAGGGCGGTTCGGGTGGTGACGACGCCTACGCCAATGGCGGCAATGGCGGCTACGGCGGCTACGCCGACGGCGGCGACGGCCATGGCGGCGACGGAACCGGCGGAACGGCAACGAGCTCGGCCACCGGCGGCACGGCCAACGGCGGCGCGGCAACCGGCGGCGCAGGCTCGAGCGGCAACGCCAACAGCGGCGATGCCAATGGTGGCGCCGGCGCAGGTGGCGCGGGCGGCGCAGGTGGCGCTGGTCTCGGCCTCGGTCTCGGCCTCGGCCTCGGACTTGGCGCTGGGCTGGCACTCGCCGGTAGCGGTGCCGAAGGTGGAGACAACACCGCTGGCGATGGCGCATACGGCGGTGACGGCGGAAACGCTGACGGCGGCGGCGGCGGCGGTGGCGGCGGCGGCGGCGGCGGCGGCGATGGCGGCGATACCACGACCGGCGATGCAGGTGCGGCTGCCGGCAACCTCCTCGGCTTCCTCAGCCCGGCTCTCGCCGCGGCCGTCTCTGGCGTCGATGACTCGTCCAATGGCGGCGCTGGCGGTGCTGGCGGCGGCGGTGGTGCTGGTGGTGCTGGCGGCACTGGTGGTGCCGGTGGTGCTGGCGGTGCTGGCGGAAGTGCTACGGATGCCGGCGATGGCGGTTACGGCGGTGCCGCCACTGGATCGGGCAGCGGAACCGGAACTGGTACAGGTAACGGCTCTGGCACCGGTGGTGCCGGCGGTGCCGGTGGTGCCGGAACCGGTGGCAGTGCCACCAGCGGCTATGCGGACAGCGGTGACGCCAGCGGAGGCGACGCTTCGGCCAATGGCGGCACGGGCGGCCATGCACTCAGCGGCGCTTGGGCCGATGGCATCGGCGGCGACGGCTATGGCGGCTGGGCTTATGGCGGTGCTGGCGGTGCCGGCGGCGCTGGCGGGACGGCGACGAATGGTGACGGTGGTGCTGGCGGCGACGGCGGCCAGTGGGGCTCGAACAATGGCGATGACGGTTATGTCACCGGCACGAGCTCGGCTTCGGCCGATGCCGCAAACCACATCAGTGCCTTCAACCAGGAACTCGTTCTCGGCGCGAACCTGCAGCAGAACGCTGTCGACATGACCGTCGTTGGCGGAGACCTCAACCACACCATTGTCGGTGACGACGACAACGCATGACGCAATGCAGTGGCTTCGCCGTCCTGGCGAAGCCACTTTTGTTTGAACGTTGCAGTGCAGCGCTCACCCAGTGGCCAGCGTCGAAAGAGGGTTGCGTGTCATGACGGCAATGGACAAGATCACCGAAGAGATCGCCCATTTCATCGGCATGTTTCAGCTCAATGCCGAACGAGCAATTCAAAGGGATGCCTACGACGACTTCCTAGCTCGGAAGCCAGTCAATCCGGATTTGCCGGCGCCCGATTTGGACAAGTTGCCGTTTGCCGCGCCTTATGACTTTCTCGGCTACGACCCCGGCGTCAAGTACATGTCGCCCGGACCCGATCTCATCTACGTGCCTCCGTGGAAATTGCCGCTGCCGCAGTTGCCTTTTACCCCTTTCGATCTCGAACCATCCGGCTTCCCGCAGCCCCCTTGGCACACGCCGGACGGGTTCTCTGCCGTCGCACCTGCCCGCACGGTCCTACCGCCTGAACCCATCCCCCCCGGTTCGGTGGTTACCTACATCAACCAGACGATCCTGCTGTCCGACAACGACTATTTCAGCGTCGGCGGACATGGCCTTGTCTTTTCGCCCAATCCAGTGAGCATCGAAGAACTGCTTGATGCCGCAGGTTATGCCTATTCCCAGTCACCGATCGGAGATCTGGAGCGGCCAGGATCGAGCGCGGAAATCATTGAGACGATCAAGCAGGCGGGGACACAACTGAAGGACTTCGTCGCCGATCAGGATGGCCCGTTCGAAATCTTCGCAAAACAGGCGGACACAATCGAAGGCATCTATGTCAATGGCGAGCTCGTCGACGAGGCGCCCAAACTGAAGGACTACTACGAATTCGAGGACGACAAAGACAAAGACGAGGACGAGGACGGCGACACCTGGACGGCCAATGTGACCATCGGCAAAGACGGCACGTACGAGGTCAAGGCTTCGGTCACCCTTACGGCCGGCGACAATACACTGGTCAACGAGGCCATCCTGAAAAACCTCTGGGCCGGGGCAACGGTGACTGCCGTGGTTGGCGACTACGTCGAAGTCAACGCCATTGTCCAGGTCAATGCTCTGTGGAATGTCGACAAGATCACCGCCGACATCGGAAGCTGGTCCACCAACGGCACGGTCGACCAGGTATTCAACATTGCCGAGTTCGAGCGCATCGACAGTTCGACCGATGACGACAGTTCCGATGCCGATGTCGGCGGCTTCCCGAAGTACTGGTCGGTTACAAAGATCGACGGCGACCTGTTGATGGTGAACTGGCTCGAACAGTTCATCTTCAAGAGTGACAACGATATCGGCATTCTGTCGTCGTCCGGCGTCACGACAAGCGTGATTAGCGGCGGAAATCTGGGCGTCAACCAGACAAACATTCTCGAACTTGGCTTTTCCTACGATCTGATCATTGTCGGCGGCTCCGTTTACGACGCCAACCTCATCCAACAGATCAACGTGCTGTGCGACAACGATGTCGTGGGCGCTCTTCCGGGTTTTCAGACGACCGGCACGGGCACGGCTTCAAGCGGTGGGAACCTGCTGTGGAACGAGGCCTATATCGGCAACATCGGCGACTCGGACGGCTTCGAAGCCTTGCCGGCAAACTATCTGGCCACTGCGAAAGGGTTGGAAAACGGCGGAAACAGCATCTCCAAAGGCGTTTTGACGGACGACGCGTTCACCGGGCTTGAGGGATTGCGCGTTCTTTATATCAAGGGCGACCTGCTCAATCTGCAGTACATCAAGCAGACGAGTGTTCTTGGCGACAGCGACCAGATAGCGTTGGCGATGGATCAACTAAAGCCACATCTCGACGCCGACTGGTCCGTCTCGACCGGCGGAAACACACTGGTGAACCACGCCGCAATCCTTGACCTGGATTCTCTTGGCAAGACCTATGTGGGTGGCGAAAAATACTCCCAGGAGACACTCATCCAGGCGGAACTGATCTCGAACAAGCCCGACTTTGGCAGCCCGGATCCCAATGCGCTCGTGAGCGAGGCGGTGCTTTTTCTCGACGATTCGATGCTGGAGTCCACCCACGAAGCGGCACCGGGCGTTTACCTTCCTTCCGCCCACGAAGGGCAGACGGACGACGGGCTGCAACACCTACTCGGACATTGAGGGGGATACGATGTCAAACAACCGAAAGGGGGTTGCCGAGTCGACCGACGCCTATGTCCGGTTCGAGGAGGCTGTACAGCAATGCCGGAATGCCGCGGCTGAGGTCGATGTGGAGAGGGTAGAGCCCGCACAGCCAACTCGCGATACATCTCCCAGTCCGACACCGCTACCGGTCGGCGAACAGGAGCCATCGCACACTGCCGTTGACGCCACCAAGCCGATTGGGCAGCGCGTTGGTGGCATACGCGCGATATCCGGCCAAGGAAGCGACGTTGCACCGCCTGTCAGCGACAAAGAGCGTGGAAGTCATAAGGGCGGCGGCCTTTTGGACGAGACCGAAATATGCTCTGCGTATATCCCCTTCTGGAGCAGCGCCCACCGAAGCTTCGAGCCCACCCCATCCGGTTTGCGCCAAGGCGACGGCAAACCATCCGCGGACACGCGTTCCCAGCCTCTGACCCAAGTGGGCCGTCCCGCCGAACAGGTTTCGTTGCCCGTAGTTCCCTTGCCGCACCCGACCGCATCCGAATCGGTGATCCCACTGACACCGGCGAACTCGCCCTCCGGGAACAGTGCTCCGACCCCACAGTCGACCAAGCAATCTCCCGCGGAGGCCCCCGCAGTGCGCTCCAAGGAGACGGAGAAGAGTTCGCACCGGCCCTCCGTCAGCAATGGGCAGGAACAGGCGAGAAGCGACGCCAATCCAGTCAAGCCAGCGGAGCGCGTCATACCATTCAAGGGCACGACATTTGCGATCAAGACTCACGCAACAAGCAAATCGGACCTTGGTACTCAAGGTACATCGTCCGTTCCGTCGGACGTGTCTCGCCAGGTTCTCACAGAACAGCCCTCCCCCGCCAACGATCGGGCACAGCCGTCCGGAAAGGTCAGCCCGGAGCCGGCGCAACCAGAACCGACAGTGGCCAAGAGCTCGGAAGGCATGATCACGATCGAGGGCGACACAGGCCCGGTCAAGGCCGACGAGCGGTCCAGCAACAAACCGTTCTCCAGCGGCGGCGGGAAAGGATCGGGGACGGGTGGAGGGACGTTTCACAAGCGCCTCGGCCCTGTCGATTTTTCCGCGAGCCTCAAGGCCGGTCTCGATGCGGTGCGGCGCAACCTGATCGTCGTCATGATCTTCACGCTCGCCAGCAACGTGCTGGTGTTGGCAATTCCGATCTACCTCTTCCAGATTTCGGATCGCGTACTAACCAGTCGCTCGATGGATACCCTGATCATGCTGACGCTGGTCATCGTCGGCGCGATTGTCCTGCAGTCGATATTTGACGCCATTCGCCGCTTCATCCTGATGCGCACGGCTGTCGAGGTTGCTGCCCAACTGGGTGCACCCATTCTCAGTGCAGCGGCACGTGCCTCGCTTAACTCGAATGGTCGGGAGTACCAGACGCTGGGCGACTTGCAGCAGGTTCGCTCGTTCCTCGTCTCCAGGACCCTGCTGTCGTTTCTGGATGCACCGCTCGCCCCCCTCTTCGTCCTCGCTGTCTTCCTGATTCATCCGCATCTCGGCGCGATCGTGATCGCAACGGCCCTGCTGCTCCTGGCCTTCACGCTCATCAATCAAAAGTTGACTGCGGCTCAATTCGCGGAAGCGAACACAGCGCAGGTGAAGGCCAACCTTCATCTCGAATCCATGTCCCGCAATTCGCAGATCATCAATGCTTTGGCGATGATACCGGAGGCGGTACAGATCTGGGGCCGCGACACGGCTGCCTCGCTGAAGGCTCAGGTCCTTGCGCAAGACCGTAATATTGCGATCGCGGCGGCATCAAAGGGCGTTCGGCTATTGGCTCAGGTCGCGATGCTGGGTTGGGGCGCGCACTTAGCCATCCAGGGTGAAATGACGGGCGGTATGGTGATTGCTGCCTCGATCATCGCGGGGCGAGGACTGGCGCCGATCGAAGGGGCCATCGAAGGCTGGCACCAATACAGCCAGTCCCGTGCAGCCTATGGCCGCATATCCGCCCTGCTCAAAGCCTCGCCGCTGAATTTCGAACGTTTGAACCTGCCGCGGCCGGAGGGCCGGCTCGATGTCGAGCGGTTGCTCTATGTACCCGGCGGAACCAAGCGCGTCGTGCTCAACGGTATCTCGTTTGCGCTGCAACCGGGCGATTCATTGGCGGTCATCGGCAATTCCGGGGCGGGAAAGACCACACTCGGCAAGATGCTGGTTGGCTCGATCCTTCCTACGTCTGGAAACGTTCGCCTCGATCTCATGGATCTGAGAAACTGGGATCAGCGGCAGTTCGGCGAGAATATCGGCTATCTGCCACAGGACGTGCAGCTGTTTCCGGGAACGATCAAGGCAAATATCGCCCGGATGCGCGAGGACGCCACCGACGAGCAGATCTATAAGGCTGCGATGCTGGCCGACGTGCACGAGATGATCGCAACGCTGCCACACGGCTACGAGACGATGGTCGCAGCAGATGGTGCGCCACTTTCCGGAGGTCAAAAGCAGCGCATCGCGCTGGCCCGTGCGTTCTTCGGCGACCCCCACATGATCGTTCTCGACGAGCCCAACTCGAACCTCGACAGTGCCGGCGATGCCGCCCTCATGCGTGCGCTGCAGCATGCGAAGGAACACAAGATCACGATGATCACGATCACGCAGCGTCCATCTCTTCTGAACAGCGTCGACAAGGTGCTGCTGCTGGTCAACGGTACCGTCGCGCTGTTCGGCATGCGTCAGGATGTGCTGAAAGCGCTGGAAGCACGCGGTATAAACGTCGACACCAGCTCGTTCGGCCATCTCTTGCAGTAGGAGCATCCGAGCATGTCCGACATAGCCAAGGTCCACGACATCGAGTGGTATTCCGAAGTCCCGCGCTCAATCCGCAAGCAGTTGATATTCGGAATGATCCTGTTGTGCGTGACCTTCGGCGGCTTCGGAGTCTGGGCCTTCACCGCCCCGCTAGCCGCTGCCGTCATCGCACAAGGCAGTTTTGTCGCGACAGGGCGCAACAAGGTCGTGCAGCACTACGAAGGCGGCATCATCAAGGAACTGCTGGTCAACGAGGGTGACGAGGTGGTGGAAGGCCAGCCGCTGATCAAGCTCGACGAGACGGCGGCCCTTGCCAAGGAGCGGGAGTTGTTCCTGCGTCGCATCAGACTGGAGGCTTCCGTCGCACGATTGACGTCACAGTTCGAAAATGACGAACAGATGGAAGTTTCCGATCTGCTCGACAAGTATCGCAGCGATTCGGAAGTCTGGTCGATCGTCGTGAACCAGCAGCTCAATTTCAAAGCCCAGCGTATGAAGCAATCCAACGAACTGTCGCTGCTTCGCCAGAACATCAAGGCTCTGGAATTCCGAAGCATCGGCTACACCAAGCAGCGCAACGCAATCACCGAGCAATTGTCGCTGCTGAGGGAAGAGCACCAGAACAAGAAGAAGCTGGTGAACATGGGATTGCTGCGGCTGACCGAAATGAAAGCCATCGAAAGGGCGATGGCCGATGCCCAAGGGCAGATCGGCAGGCTGGAAGCGGAGGTTGCCGAGACACAGGCACAAATCGTGAAGGGGCAGCAGGAAATCAGCCGGGCCGAGGTCACCTATCGGGAAGATGCGCTCGACAAACTGCAGGCTATCCAGGGCGAGCTCGACACCGTGCGAGAGCAGGCCCGACAGGCCGAAAACATTCTCCGGCGCGTTACAATCATTGCCCCGGTCACCGGCACGGTGATCCGCACGTTCTATCACACGCCGGGTGGCGTCATTGAAAGCGGCAAAGGGATCCTGGAAATATTGCCGAAAGGCGTGCCGCTAATTATCGAAGCCCAGATCCCACGCAACAGTATCGACAGCGTCGCAGTCGGACAGACGGCAACCGTCCGCCTCGTCGCCCTCAACCAGAGGACGACTCCGGTCCTGCATGGTGAATTGTTCTACATTTCGGCCGATGCGCTCGAAGACAGCAAGCCCGGCATGCCGGCTCATGACGTCTATCTGGCACGTATAGACATTCCAGCAAGTGAATTGGCAAAGGTTAAGGGGTTTCATCCAACCCCAGGGATGCCGGCGGAGGTAATGATCCAGACCGCGCAAAGGACCTTCTTCAGCTATCTGGTGAAGCCGATCACCGACAGCATGTCCAGAGCCTTCACCGAGCGCTGACTTTTTCGAGTGTGACCGGATATCTGGTCGAACGGAGGAACGTTCCGAGAAAGCGGGGGCTGTGATCCCGCCTTCTTTGCCGTGCCCCAGCATCGAACCGATCAGGTCTGCCCTTCGGGCAATGCCAGGGATCTCGATGGCTTTACCGGCTCGCGTCAGATCACGCCGAGCGCGTCCATCGCCTCGGCCACGCGGACGAAGCCAGCGATGTTGGCGCCGAGGACGTAATCGCCGGGTGCGCCATATTCCTCCGCGGTCTCGGCACAACGATCATGGATATCGCGCATGATGGTCGCAAGGCGTGTTTCCGTCTGCTCGAACGTCCAGCTGTCACGCGAGGCGTTCTGCTGCATCTCCAGTGCCGAGGTCGCAACACCGCCGGCGTTTGCCGCCTTGCCGGGCGCAAACTGCACGCCGGCCTCCTGGAAGACACGCACGGCCTCGGGCGTGCACGGCATGTTCGCGCCTTCGCCGACGGCAATGACGCCGTTCTTGACGAGGGTTCGTGCATCCCGCCCCGTGAGTTCGTTTTGCGTAGCGGACGGCATAGCCACGTCACAGGGCACGTCCCAGACGGAACCACCCTCGACATAGTGCACACCAGCGCCACCCTTCAGGCGTGCATACTCGGCGATACGGGCCCGGCGAACCTCCTTGATCTCCTTGACCAGTTTGAGGTCGATGCCGGCTTCATCGACGATGTAGCCGTTCGAATCGGAGCAGGCGACGATCTTGCCACCAAACTCGAGCACTTTCTCCATCGTGTAGATAGCAACGTTGCCAGAGCCGGAAACCGATACCCGCTTTCCTTCAAAGTCCTCACCCTTGGTGCCGAGCATCCGCTGCACGAAATAGGTCGCCCCGTAGCCGGTCGCTTCCTTGCGGGCGCGCGATCCGCCGTAGAAGAGCGCCTTGCCGGTAAGTACACCCGCTTCGTAGCGGTTGGTCAGCCGCTTGTACTGGCCGAACATATAACCGATCTCGCGGCCACCGACGCCAATGTCGCCCGCGGGGACGTCTGTGTATTCGCCCAGGTGGCGGTGCAATTCCGTCATGAAGGATTGGCAGAAACGCATGATCTCGCGATCCGACCTGCCTCTCGGATTGAAGTCCGATCCGCCCTTTCCGCCACCGATCGGCATGCCCGTCAGCGCGTTCTTGAACGTCTGTTCGAAGCCGAGGAACTTGATGATCCCGACGTTCACAGACGGATGGAAGCGGATGCCGCCCTTGTAAGGACCGAGTGCCGAGTTGAACTGGACGCGAAATCCGCGATTGATCTGGACTTGGCCGGCATCGTCAATCCACGGCACCCGGAATATGATCTGGCGTTCCGGTTCGCAAATGCGTTCGATGAGTGCGTTTTCGGCGTAACGCGGATGTTTGGCTACCACACGTCCGAGGCTTTCAAGAACCTCGCGGACGGCTTGATGGAACTCAACTTCACCTTCATTACGCCGCAGAACCTCCGTTAGGATTGGTTCCAACTTCTCATCGACATTGGTCATCACGCTCTCCAGGCGCCGATGTTTAACAAGGCAATTGTTGGCGCCGAAGGGGACCTATCGGAATCTCACGGCAATTTGAACCGGAAATTGACGGAAGGTCAGAAAGGAAGTTTGTGACGGGCGCGCGCACAGCCTCCTTGACACCCGATCGCCGAGCGGCGATCATTAACGAATGACTATGAGCCAGATCATCCGTATCGGTCACCGATACAAAAATTGTCCAATCGCAGGACATTAGCCCGAATCCGGTCGCTGTCGCGCCCTGGGTATCGGGGAGCATACTAGTCATCTTCTGCAACGCGCGACACCAATCCACCTAAAACATGCACTCGCTGCAGCGCCCGTGCCGTGCGCGCGAGCGAAACCTTGCAGAATTGAACAGGAGTTTTCATGAGCAAGCCGTCGATCTATGTCCGGGAGGCCGACTATGCGCGCCTCAACGATCTGGCTCAGGCAGCACTCGACCGCAACTTCGAAGTGGCGGACGAACTGCTAGGAGAATTGGAACGCGCGTCGGTCCTGCCTAGCGATCAGGTTTCCACCGACACCGTCCAGATTGGCTCGACCGTCACCTATGAGACGGAAAGCGGTCAGACCAGAACGGTAACGCTCGTCTATCCCGGCGAAGCGGATATCGAGCAGGCGAAGGTATCGGTTCTCACCCCCATCGGCGTAGCCCTTCTCGGCCTGGCTCCGGGACAGGCCATCGATTGGCGAGCGCGGGATGGCCAGAACCACCAGTTGAAGATCGTGGAAGTGAAGGATCACGCCGCGACAGGAGCCTGACACGCCGCGCTCCGCCGCGCCTGCCCGCAAGCCTTCTCAGAAGGCAGGATGGCCGCTATGCGATGGTTCACCTGTGCCTTGACTCCGCGGGCTTGCGGACTTAGATGGCGCCATGCTGACGTTCTTCTCTCATCGCGGGCAGAGGCTGTTGCGATTGAAAACGCGATTTTAGCCCGGCCGTTGCAACCGTTGTCCGCGGCCGGGACGAAGAAGCGCGCAAATTGCTCCCATCCGCTGAGAGTAGACTGATTTCGTCGCCGCACCGAGGTGCAGGACGCCGGCGGCGCTTTCCGAATTAAAGTTGAAATCCGTATCGGCACCTCCCTTGCGGGAGAAAGCCGGGATGTTTTCCATCTGACGAAAGACACGAAGCTCCATGATCCAGACGCCTTATTATCTGATCGACAAATCGAAGCTTCTCCAGAACATGGAGAAGATCGCGAAGGTGCGGGAGATATCCGGCGCTAAGGCACTGCTGGCGTTAAAATGCTTCGCGACCTGGTCGGTCTTCGATCTGATGCGCGACTACATGGATGGCACCACCTCGTCTTCGCTCAATGAGGTGCGGCTCGGGCACGAACGGTTCGGCAAGGAAACGCACGCCTACTCCGTCGCCTACGCTGATTATGAGATCGACGAAGTGGTCAGCCATGCCGACAAGATCATCTTCAACTCTATCGGACAGTTGGAGCGCTTTGCCGAAAAGGCGTCTGGCATCGTTCGCGGCCTGCGCCTCAATCCGCAGATCAGCTCGTCCAGCTTCGACCTCGCCGACCCGGCCCGCCCCTTCTCGCGCCTTGGCGAATGGGACGTGAGCAAGGTCGAAAAGGTCATGGACCGGATCTCCGGCTTCATGATCCACAACAACTGCGAGAATTCCGACTTCGATCTGTTCGACCGGATGCTCGGCTCGATCGAGGAGAAGTTCGCGCCGCTCCTGCAGAGGGCCGAGTGGGTGAGCCTCGGCGGCGGCATCCACTTCACCGGCGACAACTATCCGCTGGAACTTTTCGCCGAGCGGCTGAAGCGCTTTTCCGGCGAGTATGGTGTCCAGGTCTATCTGGAACCCGGCGAGGCCTCGATCACCAAGTCGACCACGCTCGAAGTGACCGTGCTCGACACGCTGTTCAACGGCAAGAACCTCGCGATCGTCGACTCGTCAATCGAGGCGCACATGCTGGACCTTCTGATCTACCGCGAAAGCGCAAAGATCGCGCCCAACAAGGGGCCGCACCGCTGGATGGTCTGCGGCAAGTCGTGCCTGGCCGGGGACATCTTCGGCGAGTTCGATTTCGAGAACGACATCAAGGTCGGCGACCGGATTTCGATCCAGGACACTGCCGGTTATACGATGGTCAAAAAGAACTGGTTCAATGGCGTGAAGATGCCGGCGATCGCCATCAAGGAACTGGATGGCAGCATCAGAACTGTCCGTGAATTCACCTACGCGGACTACGAACAGAGCCTCTCCTGAGGTTTCAGCTCACGGGTAGAAGGAGATATCCCCCGAAATGAAAAAGAACGTTCTCATCATCGGCGCCGGTGGCGTGGCACAGGTCGTGGCGCATAAATGCGCCCAGAACAACGATGTATTGGGAGACATTCATATCGCTTCGCGCACCAAAGCGAAGTGCGAGGCGATTATCGCATCGGTGAATGAGAAGAAGGCGATGAAGCAGCCGGGTGTCCTCGAAGCCCACGCGCTGGACGCCCTCGACATCGAGGCGACGAAGGCGCTGATCAAGAAGTCCGGCGTCCAGATCGTCATCAACGTCGGCACCGCCTTCCTCAACATGTCGGTGCTGCGCGCCTGCATGGATACCGGCGTCGCCTATATCGACACGGCGATCCACGAAGAGCCGGGCAAGATCTGCGAGACCCCGCCGTGGTATGGAAACTACGAGTGGAAGCGCGCGGAAGAGTGCAAGGAGAAGGGCATCACCGCCATTCTCGGCGCCGGGTTCGACCCGGGTGTCGTCAACGCCTACGCCAAGCTGGCCAAGGACGAGTATCTCGACAAGGTGACCGACGTCGACATCGTCGACATCAATGCCGGCAGCCATGGCAAGTATTTCGCCACGAACTTCGACCCGGAGATCAATTTCCGCGAATTCACTGGCGTCGTCTATTCCTGGCAGAAGGGCGAGTGGCAGACGAACAAGATGTTCGAGATCGGCAAGGAATACGACCTGCCGGTGGTCGGCAAGCGTAAGGCCTATCTCTGCGGCCATGACGAGGTTCACTCACTCGCCAAGAACATGGACGGCGCCGACGTGCGCTTCTGGATGGGTTTTGGCGACCACTACATCAACGTCTTCACCGTCCTGAAGAACATCGGCCTGCTCTCCGAGCAGCCGGTCAAGACGGCCGAAGGCCAGGAAGTCGTGCCGCTCAAGCTGGTCAAGGCCTGCCTGCCCGATCCGGCATCGCTCGCTCCGGAATACGAAGGCAAGACCTGCATCGGCGACTACGTGAAGGGCACCAAGGACGGCAAGGAACGGACAGTGTTCATCTACAACGTCGCCGACCACAAGGAAGCCTATAACGAGGTTGGCTCACAGGGCATCTCCTACACCGCAGGCGTGCCAGCGGTCGCAGCTGCCATGATGGTCGCCAACGGCGAATGGGACGTCAAGCGGATGGCAAACGTCGAAGAACTGCCGCCGAAGCCGTTCCTTGCGGTCCTCGGCAAGATCGGCCTTCCCACCTGGATCCAGGAAAACGGCCAGGAACAGTTGCTGTTCGGCTGATCATTCGTTGATCGCTGTTTGAGGCAAAGGACCCGCGGTTATCCCGCGGGTCTTTTTTGTTGATGCGGTCCGATGCGGAAGGAACGCCGAAGACCTCGCTCAGGAAATCGTCTTCGAGATCCGGAATTTGCGCTTCTCCAGTTCAGGGAAGTAGGTCGCAACGTCGAAATAGCTTTCCGGCGCATACACGCCCGGCTTTTTCGGGTGCTTCAGGATCAACTGCGCCGCGATCGAGGCATTCATCGAGGTGCAGGCGTCGACATAGGGGGCATACATCGGATCCGGCGATACGGTCACCTCGACACGCACGGTCGCGGGCTTGCCGGCCTTGCGGCCCCTGCCGATGGCAAAGTGGATCTCGTGGCTGTCCTGCGCCGGGATCTTGTCCGTGTTGTTTTTGATGTTGCGCTCGATCACCTTGTTGAGAACGTCAAGCGGCTTGACGCTGACACCGCCGATCTCGACCGGCTCGTTGAAATCGCCGAAGCCGGCCTTCACCAACCCGACCCAGGCCTCGTGCTCGCGATGCGGCAGATGGAGTTTCCAGGAAAATTCCTTGATCCCCTTTTCCTTTATGCCATCGGCCAACGGGACGGTGAGCTGTTCCGAGTGCGGCGAATGCATGAATTCGCAGCGCCCCCATGGCTCGGGCAGATCAAGAAACTCTCCGCCGCTCATTGGCGGGCATTCGACATGTTTGCCACCATAGAACTGAGTGCTCGGATGAGCATACTCCGCCAATACCGTCGAAACGCTGTAGGGCGGGACGAGGACCGGGTTCTCGTCGCCCGTCAGTTCCGCCGCCCAGTAGAGATTGATCCTGTCGATCTCGTCGAGTTCATCGGCAACCGCGCGGCAGATGACGTTTGACATGCCGGGGTCGGCACCGACGCCGATGACGGCGGTCACGCCCGCGGCCTTGAAGCGCTCGTGCTCGGCAAGCTGCTTGACCGTGTAGGTGCCGAGACCACCGAGATCGACGTAGGGTACCTTGGCCGCTAGCGCCGCCTCGAAGATCTTCATCTGGAAACCGAGCAGGGTCGGCACGCAGTTGATGCAGATGTCGGCGCCTGAGATGGCGGCAGAAAGCGCGGCCGGATCGGTGACGTTGAGGTCGACGAGTTCGATGCGCGGGTCGCCGAGTTCCTTGGCCAACGCTTCCATTTTCTCACGTGAGGCGTCGCAGAGGCGGATCTTGGTGATGTCGATGATGGCACGGTCGGAAACGAGGTCGCGCACGATGCCCGCACCCATAAAGCCAGCGCCGCCGAGAAGGGTGATGATCATTGTCTGTTCCTTTTCAAAGCATTTTTGTCAGACGTGCTTGCGGCCTTCGGCCTCATAGAACCACTCGTCCGGATAGGGATACCACCAGCCCTGAACAACCGGTTTGTGGTCGATGATGACCATTTTCGAGCGGCGGAAGGCGTCGAGGCCAAGCTTCGACAGTTCGCGGCCAAGACCGGATTTTTTCCAGCCGCCGAATGGCAGCGCGTCGTTGTCGATCAGCGGGTTGTTGACCCAGACCATGCCGGCCTCCAGCCGATCCGCTGCCTCCATCGCCTCCTCCAGCGAGGTGGTGAAGACAGAGGCGCCGAGGCCGAACTCGCTGTCGTTGGCCCGCTCGATCGCTTCGTCGAAATCCTTCACCTTCATGATCGCGGCCACGGGGCCGAAGCATTCTTCCCGCATGATCGCCATGTCCGGCGTGCAGCCGGTCAGAATGGTTGGCTCATAGAACCAGCCGACCGGCTCGCTCTCCGGAATTTTTCCACCGCAGACCACCGTTGCACCCTTGGCCTTCGCGTCCTCGACCAGCCGGATCACCTTGCTCCGCGCCGTTTCCGAGACGACCGGTCCGATCTCCGCCTTGGAGAGCCCGTTACCGATGCGAAGCCGCTTCGTTTCAGCGGCAAAATTCTCCACAAAGGCATCGTGTACGCTCTCGACGACGAAGAAGCGCTCGGCCGAGGTGCAGACCTGGCCGGACATATGGAAGGCGGCCGTGACGGCGCCGGCAGCGGCCACGGCGATTGGCGCATGCGCCGTGATGATCATCGGATCGGAGCCGCCTGCCTCGATCACGGCCGGCTTCATCTGGCCGGCCGCTGCCATCGCCACGGCCTTGCCCGCCGCAACAGAGCCGGTGAAGGCGACGGCGTGCGTCTTCGGCGAGGCGACCAGCGCCTCACCGAGTTCGACCCCGCCCGGCAGGCAGGCGATCAGTCCGGCCGGCAGGGCCTCGAAAACATGCATGAACTCCAGCGTCGACAGCGTGGTTGCCGGAGCCGGCTTGATGATGCAGCCGTTGCCTGACGCAAGCGAGGCGGCGACCGTCCAGCACATCAAAAGGATCGGGAAATTAAACGGCATGATGTGGACGCTGAGCCCCAGCGGCTCGTAGCGCGCGTGCTGGAAGGAGCCGGCCTGCGTCGTACCCGCAACCTTGCCGGCCTCGTCGCGCGCCATCTCGGCGAAGTAGCGGAAGGCGCCGGCGCAATTGGCCACCTCGCCGATCGCTTCGGGATAGGGCTTGCCCATCTCGCGCGACATCAGCTCGGCACAGCGACGCATGTCGGTCGCCTCGATTCTGTTGGCGATCCGGTGCAGGATTGTTGCGCGCGACTTGGCGTCGAGCCTTTTCCAGTCGCGTTGGGCGACAGTGGCGGCATCAAGCACGGCGTCCATCTGGTCGGGTGTCGTGTTGGCAAACTCGCCGACCTTGGTGAGCCGTGCCGGGTCAATTACCTGATGGTGTTTGCCCGTGGACGGCACATAGTCCGGGTGCCGGTAGAAGACGGGCTCGGCGGGGTTGAACATGGTCGTTCCTCTCTGGTCGGGGACGGGTTGACCCGCCTTCGCTTTATCGGAGCGGATGAGTTCCGGGCGTTCGCCCCTCACCCTGCCCCTCTCCCCGCAAGCGGGGAGAGGGAATGGCGACGCGTTGGCGGCTCTCGTCCTTCTTCCCATTCACGGGGAGAAGGCAGGCGGCTGAGGGGCGACTGGCAAAGCGGAAAGCCACCTGATGCGGCAAGGTTGGAACGTCGCCCGCTCGCCTCACCCGCTCAGCGGATCATGTAGACCTTCTTGATCGTCTCATGGACGGTGCACTCGCCCTTCCAGTCCTGTGGGAAGAAGGCGGCCGTGTCGGGAGTGATCTCGATCACCTCGCCGCTCTCGTGCACATAGGTGCAGCGGCCTTCGAGGAAGTGGCAGAACTCGTCGCGGGTGACGTGGCAGAACCATTTGCCCGGTGTGCAGACCCACAGGCCGCACTCGGATTCGCCGTTCGATCCCTTGTGGATCACCTTGCCGGAGGTGCGGCTTTCGCCTTCGATCATCGTCGGGATGACGCCCCAGTCGACAAGATCGGTTTGCTCGAGCGGCTTCTTCATGAAGGGTGTGATGGGCATGAATATTTCCTTTTGTCAGTCGCCGCGGCTCATGAAGGCCTTGGTCAGGGTTTCGGTGATGATGGACGTCCCCGTCCAGCCACCGGGAAAGAAGACGGCGGAACCCGCACGCACCGGGATTTCCTCGCCGCTCTCGTGGACATAGGTTCCCTTGCCGCCGAGGAAGTAGCAGAACTCGTCGCTGGCGATGGTGATCTTGCGGGTGCCCGGCGTACAGGACCAGATGCCGCATTCGCTGGAACCGTCACTGTTGGCCGAAAGCACCTTCCCGCTCATGTGCGGATTGCCATCTGTGGATGTGGCACTTGGACCCCAATCGTCAAGCGCGACGGTTGTGGTATCGGGCCAATAGGGTGTGGTCATCAGGCTACCTCAAACAAGCATGTAGATGTTGCGCATCGTCTCGATGACGGTGCACTCGCCGGTCCAGCCGCCTGGAAACATCACGACGGTGCCGGCTTCGACCTCGATCAGTTCGCCGTCGTCAGAGCGGTAGACCGCCCTACCCGCGACGAAATGACAGAATTCGTCGCGCGGGATCGACAGCCGCCAGCGGCCGGGCGTGCAGACCCAGATGCCGCTTTCGGGCTGATTGTTCGGCCCCTTGAAAACGAGGCGCCCTGACGAATGCGACTGGCCCTCGATACTGTCGGGCTGGCTGCCCCAGTCCACGAGATCGGAATAGGTGGTGGCGCCATAGATGTGCGGCGCCGTGGATTTCGTCGTTTCAGCCATTGAACCTGCCCGTTTTGACCAATTCATCGAGAACACCCGCGGCCTTCTTCGGACCGTTGCGGGCCTGCATGTGGGCGCTGGTGGCAGCGAGCCTGGTCTTCATCGCCGGATTGTTTATGCAGGCGTCAAGCTTTGCGGCAAGGTCGGCATCGGTCCAGTCGTAGCGCGGCATCTTGAAGCCGTGGCCGGTCTCGTCGACGCGGGTGGCATTGTCGTGGCCATCCCAGACATAGGGCATGATGATGGCCGGCTTGCCGAAGTAGAGGCATTCGGTGAACGAGTTGTTGCCGCCATGGTGGATGACCGCGTCCACCTGCGGAATGACGGAGGGCTGAGGGAACCAGCTGTCGACGATAACGTTACCCGGCAGGTTCCCGTACTCGCCCTTGTAGTCGCCGACATTGACCAGCGCGCGATAGGGCAGCTTGCCGATCGTCGAAATCAGCCGCTTCAGCAGGTCCGTATCGCCGGCGCCGAGCGAACCGAAGGAGATGTAGATCAGCGGCTTGTCATTATTTGAGGCGAAGGTAGGCACCTCGTAGGGCTGTTCCTTGCGCACGCAACCTTCGAGATACTGGAACTGCTTCGGATCGAGCGGATGTTCACGATGGAATTTCACCGACTCCGGATAGAGCAGGAGGTTCATGTAGGGCGAGGCCTCGAAGAACTGGCCGATCGGATAGGCGCTCTCGCCGTTTTCGGAAAGGAAGGCATTGAAATCGTCGTGGATCGGCTTGATCACGGCGTTGAACCGGTCGCGATAGGCCGCGTGGCCCTCGTAGTCTTTCTCGCCGCAACCGGAGAGATGCGGTGGGATCTTCGGGTCCTCGATCTCGTTTTCCGAGCAGGAAATGATGCGCACCCAGGGCTTGCCGTATTGCTTGATCGCCGGGAAAAGGATGACGTTGTCGACGCAGATCAGGTCCGGCTGGATCCTGTCGAGCACCCGGGGCAAATCCTTCTGCGCCCACTTGGCGCTGTCGACGATCGCCGTCCAGCAATCCTTCACATAGTTGCCGACCTGATCGATCGGGGACTTGCGGAAGTTCGGGATGTGGCCGTTGATGAAGTCCTCCCAGAACTTCGCCATCTGCTCCGGCGGCATCGGCTCCGACAGGTTCACCGGATGGGCCTCGAAACCGTAGCCCTCATAGACCGAGACGAAACCCGGATCGGAGAGGAACACGGCCTTGTGGCCGAGCGCCTGCACCGCCTGAGCGATGCCCACCGAGTTCAGCGCCGGCCCGAAGGCCGCTTCCGGAAAAAATGCAATAGTCTTGGACATGTGTTCCCTCTTTTATGGTGTTCTTGAAATCCTGCCCCCGGCGTGGCCCTTCACCCGGCTACCGCCCCTCCGGCAAAGAGCCGGCATTTGGCCGGGTCGATCTTGAGGCTGAGCGCGTCGCCGATCCGGTGATCGGCCGCGCCGTTTGCGGGCACCCGGACCTGCAGCGGCACCGGCGACGCCGCCGTCTTGACGTGCAGCACGCGGTCAAGGCCGTGATAGGCGATGTCTGCAATCGTCCCACCCAGCCGTTCGCCGGGTGGGTCGATTGCAATGTTCTCCGGACGGACGGCGAGCGTCGCTTCACCCGACTTGGCATCGACGACGGCGAGCCGAAGTCCCTCCGCTTCGAAGACACCGCTCTCGTTTACCCTGCCCTCGATGAAGTTCATCACCCCGATGAAGTTGGCGACGAAGCGGTCGCTGGGGGCTTCGTAGATCTCTTCCGGCGTGCCGCATTGCAGGAGTCGCCCGTCCTTCAGGATTGCCATCCGGTCCGCCATCACCAGCGCCTCCTCCTGGTCGTGCGTGACGACGATGAAGGTGATGCCCGCCTCGTTCTGCATGCGCTTCAACTCGAGCTGCATCTTCTCGCGCAGCTTTTTGTCGAGCGCCCCAAGCGGCTCATCGAGAAGCAGCACCTTGGGACGCTTGACGAGGGCGCGAGCGAGCGCCACCCGCTGCTTCTGGCCGCCGGAGAGCTGCTCCGGCTTTCGATCAGCGAACGAGGTGAGATCGGTCGTCGCAAGCGTCTCGTCGACGCGGCGGCGGATCTCGGCCTTGTCGAGCCGCTCCATCTCCAGTCCGTATGAAAGGTTCTGGCGCACGGTCATGTGCGGAAACAACGCGTAGGACTGGAACATCAGGTTCAGCGGCCGCTTCTCCGGCGGCAATGGCGAAATATCCCGACCGTCCAGCAGGATCTTGCCCGAGCTCGGCGTCTCGAAACCGGCAAGCATGCGCAGGAGCGTGGTCTTGCCGCAACCCGACGGACCGAGCAGAGCAAAGAACTCGTTTTCGCGCACATCAAGCGTGACGCCGTCAACCGCGGTCACCGGTCCGAACGTCTTTGCCACGCTGTCGATGCGAAGGATGGTGGAAGCAACTGCGTTCATTGGACCTGTTCTTTGTTGAGCCATTGCGAGATCATCAGCGCGGTCGCGCTGACGCCCATGACGATCGTGGCGAGCGCATTGACCTCGGGCGTGATGCCGAACCGGATCATCGAGTAGATCTGCATGGGAAGGGTGATCGAGGAGCGGCCGGCGCCCGCGGTGAAAAACGCGATGATGAATTCGTCGACCGACAGCGTGAAGGCGAGCAGGCTGCCAGCGACGATCGCCGGCAGCAGCACCGGGAAGGTGATGCGCCAGAAGGTCGTCCAGCCGGACGCGCCGAGATCGCGCGAGGCCTCGACGATCGAGAAGTCGAAATTCTTCAGCCTTGCGCGCACCACCGAGCAGACGAAGGCGAGATCGAAGACGACGTGGCTGACAATGATTGTGTGCAGCCCCATCGTCAGGTTCAACCGCGAAAAGAACGTCAGGAGTGCCACGGCCAGCACGATGTCCGGTATGACCATTGGCGCGAAGGCCAAGGCTTCCAGCCCGTTGCTCTTGCGACGCCGGGTCTCCATGCCGAGCGCCAGCAGCGTGCCGAGGATCGTGGAAATGAGGGTGGCGAAGACGGCGACGACCAGCGTGTTCCAGGCCGCATGGAGGATCTCGGAGTTGCCGAGCAGAGCGGCATACCAGCGGGTTGAGAAGCCAGACCAGGATGTCGGCAGTCCGCTGTCGTTGAAGGACAGCATCACCAGCACTGCGATCGGCAAGTAGAGGAAGCCGAAGACAAGGAGTAGCACGATACGTCCCGGCAGCTTACGGCGAAACGCACTCGGGAGCGCCTTGGTGACTGTCTCCTGGACCGACGTCATGCTGTTGGCTGCGGCGTGTTCGCTCATGCCGTCGCTCCCTTGCGCTCGCCGCTCGCATGCGCGGTCGCCCGGGCCTGCGCGAAGAGGAGAACGATCATCGTGGCAATCAGCGCCATCCCGAGGGCTGCGCCAAACGGCCAGTCATTGGCAGTCAGGAACTGGTCGTAGACAAGATTGCCGACCATCTGGAAGCGGCCGCCACCGAGCAGCGCAGGCGTGACGAAGTTGCCGATCGAGAGGACAAACACAAAGACTCCGCCGGCAGCAACGCCGGGCATCGTCAGCGGCAGTGTAACGCGCCAGAAGGTACGGATCGGGCCGGCACCGAGGTCGCGCGAGGCCTCCATCAATTCCGGGTTGAGCCGCGACAGCGTCGAGTAGATCGCCAGGATCACGAAAGGCAGGTAGTTGTAGACCAGACCGGTAATGACGGCGGCTTCGGTATAAAGAAGCGACAGTGGCTCGCCGGTATAGCCCATGGCCCGCAACAGGTTGTTGATCAGCCCTTCGCGGTTGAGGAGCACGATCCAGGCATAGGTGCGGATCAGATAGTTGCTCCAGAAGGGCAACACAGCGAAGAACAGCAGGATCGGCTGGCGCAAGCGGGGCGCACGTGAGATCGCGTAGGCAGCAGGATAGGCAATCAGGATTGCAATGAGCGTGGTAGTCAAGGCAATGCGCGCCGAGTTCAGGAAAATCTTCGCATAGAGCGGATCGGCGACCCGGGCGAAGTTTTCCAGCGTGAAGGTGTAGTCGATCCCACCCCAGACGCCGCGCATGAAGAAGGCGTAGGAGAGCACCAGCAGGCATGGCACCACCATGAAGGTGACGAGCCAGGCGACGCCGGGCGCGGCGAGCAGGTTCGGTCTGGTGGTATTGAAGGACACGTCGATAGTCGCCTTGCTGTCATTGCGTGAGGAAGCGGCGCCACGATGCGCCAGTTCTTTGATCGGGAAGACGTAGTCGCACCGGGCATGCCGCCAGCGTCCTCTCTCCGGCTTGTGGAGAGAGGGTCCAGGGTCAAACTCAACGGGATCGCCGGCCTATGGGACTGGCTTTGCCTGTCTGGTGGCTCCTTCTCCCCGCAAGCGGAGAGAAGGAGCGGGCCTATCAGTTCGCCGCCTTGATCTCGCTCACGGCGCGCGAATAGTCCTTCTGCGTCGGGCCGAGGTCACGCAGAAGCTCGTACTTGACGAGCTCATCCGGCGGCATCCTCATGTTCGGATATTGCTCGCCGAGTGCGGCCGGCAGGCTTTCCATCGCTGCCTTGTTCGGCACCTTGTAGAGGATGTTCTCCGCCGCCCAGGCGTGGTTCTTGGCGTCCAGGATGAAGTTGATGAACTTCATCGCGTTTTCCTTGTTCTCGGAGTTTTTCATTACAACGATGGTGTCGATCCAGAGATCGGAGCCTTCCTTCGGCACGACGAACTTGATGTCCTTGTTCTCGGCGATGCCGTAGTTGCACCAGCCGTCCCAGGCATGCACGAGCGAAGCTTCGCCGGAGACGAGCTTGGAATAGAAGGTCGTGTCGTCATAGGCGAGCAGCGTCTTCTTCGCCTCGATCAGCAGATCACGCGCTTCGTTGATCTTTGCGGGGTCGGTCTCGTTGACCGAATAGCCCTTGGCAAGCAGGCCTGCGCCCATCAACCAGCGATCGGTGGCAAGCATCGTCGTCTTGCCCTTCAGGTCGTCCGATGGCTGCAGCAGGTTCATCCAGCTGTCGGGTGCGGTGCTGACCTTGTCGGAACGGTAGCAGAGGCCGGTCGTGCCCCACGTATAGGGGACCGAGAAAGCGTTGCCCGGGTCATAGGCGAGGCTTGCCGCTTCCGGATAGAGATTGGCAAGGTTCGGGATCGCCGCCTTGTCCAGCGGCTCGACCAGCCCCTGGTGGTTCAACACTTCGGCAAAAGGCGAGGATACGAAGACCACGTCATAGCCCTTGCCCTGGCCGGCCATGATCTTGCCCATGATCTCTTCGTTGGTGGCGTGGTTGACCACCTCGATCTCCAGGCCGGTCGCGGCCTTGAAGCTCTCGGCGATGTCCTTCGCCATGTAGCCGTCCCAATTGGAAATCACGAGATCGACGGCCGACGCCGTCCCCGCGGTCAGGCTTGCGGCAACGAAGGCCGCGGCTGCGCACAATGCGCCCGTTCCTTTTTTCGCTCTCACGAAAAAACTCCCTTGTTTGATTTTGTTCCTGGCCTCTGCGATGCGCTCGCCGGTTAGTCCGAACTCTTCGCTGCATCGACTTCGCAGTATTAATTATAAAAAAAATACGTCAATAGGGATTCTTGCAAAAGTGGTAACTGCATAAAATGCGCGCTGGAAGGCTTGCGAAATGCCGGCACAACGGGCAGCATGCGCGGCGATGGAGGCCCGATTGAGCGCATGAACTCCGAGACGAAACGGCCCAATTATCGCCATGTCGAATTGGCGCAAAAAATACTGGACATCGCCGGTGAGCGCGGAATTTCGCGGGGCGAACGGCTGGCCGAACAGGCTATCGCGTCACTCTGCAACGTCTCGCGAACCCCGATCCGCAAGGCACTTCAAGTACTTGCAGAACGGGGACTGGTGACAACAGAGCAAGAAGGCGGCTATGTGCTTGCCGTCGATCCCATCGTCACCGCGCGGTTGGACGACACGCCGGAGGGCGACAGTGAAAGCGAAATGTACGGCGCAATCTTGCGCGACCTCGCCGCCGGACGCATCGCCGAGATGCAGACGGTCGCCTCCCTGCAGCGACGCTACGAGGTCTCGCGCCAGACGGTACAAAATGCGCTGATGAAACTGGCCGAGGAGAACCTCGCCGAACGCGGAGCCGGCCAGCAGTGGTTGTTGAAGCAGTTTGCCATCAGCGGCGACGCGACAGCCAAGAGCTACGAGTTCCGGCTCGCGACCGAACCCTTGGCGCTGACGCTGCCAGACTTCCGCCGCGACCTGCCGGCGCTGACGTCACTGCGCCAATCCATGCTGCTCCTAAAGGGAATGAGTGAAGCGACGTTCGATCGCAAACTCTTCGAGCGCACCGATTTCGACTTTCACACGCTGGTCGCCAGGAGTTGCGGCAACCCCTTCATGGCTGAGACGCTTGTCAATCATCACCGCCGACGCCGCGCCATCCCGTCGGTCGGGCATGTCGCGGCCTTCCGGCTGTTGCAGTCGAACCTCGAGCACCTGCAAATCCTTGAACAGATCGAACGCGGCCAGATGGAGCTTGCGGCGGACCTGATGCGCGTGCATCTGCAACTTTCCCGCCAACAGCGACCGCGCCTTGCCGGCCGTGGCGTGCCCCCCGCCTTCAAACTCGTTTCGCGTTGATGCCCATGCCCCACCAGAAGACCATCGCCCTCTTTCCCGAAGCGAGCTTCGGCGCGGCGCTCAATTGCGTCGGCATCGCGCAGGAACTGCGCCGGCTCGGCGCGCGTCCGGTCTTCATCTGTCATCCGGGCTTCTCAGGCGTTTTTGCCGAGTACGGATTTCCCGAGTATCAGCTGACCGACGATGCGTCCGGTCCACCGACCGACTGGAACGACTTCATCGAACGCCATCAAGGCGCCTTCCGGCAATCTCCGTTCGAACAACTCGAAAGCTATGTCGGCCCGACCTGGGACGCGATCGTCGACACTGCAATCCGCGTCGAGGCACCGTTGCGCCAATTACTGTCGCGGCTGAAGCCGGATGCGATCGTGCTCGACAACGTCGTAATGTTTCCGGCGATCGCGAATGCCGGCGTCCCCTGGATCCGTGTCGTGTCGTGCGCCGAAACGGAGGTGCCGGATCCATGCATACCGCCCTATCTCTCGGGCTGCGGTGAGACGCCCGGCCCGGACTGGCAGGCCTTTGCGAAGGATTACGAACGTGTAACGGCACCTGCCCACCGGCGCTTCTCCGCGTTCTTGACTGACTGCGGCCTGAAGCCGTTGGAGAGCTCGAACTTCCTTTCGGCCTCGCCCTGGCTGAACCTGCTGCTGGCGCCTACGATCATTCGCCATGAGCGACAGGTGCCACTGGATCCGAAAAAATTCATCTTCCTCGACGGCTGCGTGCGCCATGAGACGCCCTATTTGGCCCCGCGCTTTGCCAGCCACAACGATGCGCCGCTGGTGCTCACGAGCTTCGGCTCGCTGGGGGCGATGGACGTTGCAATGATGAAGCGGATGATCGAGGTGTTCGCCACCCTCCCCTACCGCTTCCTCGTCAATGCCGGCCACTGGCGGGACGAGTATCGCGAGGTGCCGGACAATGTCTTCATCGACAGCTGGTTTCCGCAGCCCTCGGTCGTCGAGCAGGCGAGTCTCTTCATCCATCACGGCGGCAATAATTCCTTCTGCGAGGCGCTCTTTTACGGCGTCCCCTCGCTGGTGATGCCCTATTGCTGGGACGGGCACGACAATGCCACCCGCGCCGCCGAGGCAGGCGTTGGACGCAAGCTCGATCGCTACGGCTGGACGGATGCCGAACTTGCCGATGCAATCCGCAATCTTGTTTGCGATGAGGCGATGAAAGCCCGCCTGAAGGCAAACGCGATAATCATGCAGGCCGCAGGGGGCGCTACCCATGCGGCGGAGGAAATCCTGAAGGTAGCGGGCAACGTGGGCGGGATCCTGCGAGCATCCGGTTAGATCTTTTGGTGCTCCGGCCCTCGATGGTCGACGCACCGGGCACAAATACGGGCACAAATAATAGAACAAGGGTGGGAACGAACATGCGCGACAGACTTTTCATCGACGGACAATGGGTGGTGCCGGCCGAGGGTGGTACCTTCCCGGTGATTGACCCGGCCACCGAGGAGACGATCTTCAACGCCCCCGCCGGAACGGCCCGCGACATCGATCACGCAGTGCGCGCCGCCCGCCGCGCCTTCGACCAGGGGCCGTGGCGGAAGTTGACGGGTAAGGAGCGTGCCGGATTCCTTCGCCGCATTGCCGAGATCATCCTTTCCCGCAAGGACGAGCTTGCCCGCATCGAGGTGCGCGACAACGGCAAGCCGCTGCCGGAAGCGATCTGGGACATGGAGGACACCGCCGGCTGCTTCAATTTCTATGCCGGGCTCGCCGAGGAACTGGACGAAAATCCGGAGGAAAAGATCGCGCTCGCCGAACCACGCTTTTCCGCCAAGGTCGTGCGGGATCCGATCGGCGTTGCCGGCGCGATCATTCCCTGGAACTATCCTCTTCTCATGGCCTCCTGGAAGGTGGCGCCCGCCCTTGCCGCGGGCTGCACGATGGTACTGAAACCCTCGGAACTGACGCCGCTTACGGCGCTGGAACTCGGCGCGATCGTCGAGGAAGCGGGCCTGCCGCCCGGCGTGCTCAACATCGTCACGGGGCTCGGCGCCGATGCCGGCCAACCGCTTGCCGAGCATCCCGGCATCGACAAGCTCGCCTTCACCGGCTCGGTGCCGACCGGCGCGAAGATCATGGCAACGGCGGCGCGCGACATCAAGAACGTCAGCCTGGAACTCGGCGGCAAGTCGCCCTTCGTCGTCTTCGCCGACAGCGACCTCGACAAGGCCGTCGAATGGATCATGTTCGGTATCTTCTGGAACCAGGGCCAGGTCTGCTCCGCAACCTCGCGCGTGCTGGTCGAGGAGAGCCTCTATCCGAAGCTTTTGGAGCGACTGGTCGAAGAGGCCGCGAAGATCCGGATCGGCAACGGACTCGCAGAGGGTACGCTGCTTGGGCCGCTCGTATCCAAGGGACAATATGAGAAGGTGTTGGCCGCGATCGAGCGCGGCGAGAAGGAAGGCGCAACGATCGCTGGCGGCGGAAAGCGCCCGGCGGGGCTCAACACCGGCTACTTCCTGGAGCCGACGATCCTCACCGACATGGCCGAGGACAGCTTCGTTTGGAAGGAAGAGATCTTCGGGCCCGTCGTCTGCGTAAAGCCCTTCCGTAACGAAGAGGATGCCATCCGGCTGGCCAACGACAGCCGCTTTGGCCTGGCCGCAGCCATCATGTCGAAGGACCGCGCCCGCTGCGAGCGCGTCGCAAAGGCGTTCCGCGCCGGTATCGTCTGGATCAACTGCTCACAGCCCACCTTCCCCGAAGCCCCCTGGGGCGGCTACAAGCAGTCCGGCATCGGCCGTGAACTGGGTCGCTGGGGACTGTCAAATTATCTGGAGACAAAGCAGATAACTGCTTTCGAAAGCGACGAGCCCTGGGGCTGGTATCTGACGGATTAGGCGGCACTGCCAATCGCAAGGCGGTATCCGGCGGAGATCGGTTTGCAACCAGATTTAATGACTGATCGGGCGGCAAGTGCCGCACGTTTTAAAACGTTTTAAACTTGCTCACCCACCCTTTCTGAGCCATAACGTGCCTCCCATTCCGTCGGCACCGCGGGATCGAGCGAGGGCTCGCACCGCGGGTTCGCCCACCGTGAAATGGAAGAGCACGAGGAGGTCATGATGGGCACGAACGGACAACTGGATCTCGCCTGGCGCAATCGGGCCTACCACCGTCAGTGGCTCTGGGACCAGGCGAACGGCCTCTTCGATTTCTTCCAGAACAGTACATTCAATCCCGGCGGCGGTTTTTTTGAACTCGATGTCGACGGCCGTCCGTTGAACCCCGGCAACCCTACCCGTGGCATCCACACCACGGCACGCATGGTGCATTGCTTCTCGATCGGCAGCCTGCTCGGTCGCCCGGGTTCCGACGACATCGTCGACCATGGGATGAGATATCTATGGGAGAAGCATCGCGACCACCGGCGCGGCGGCTACTACTGGTCGCTCGACAACTCCGGCCCTCTCGACTCGACCAAACAGGGATACGGGCATGCATTCGTCCTGCTGGCGGCTTCCAGCGCCAAACTCGCAGGCCACCCTGACGCCGATCGCATGCTGGCGGACGTCACTGACGTGTTGAACTCCCGGTTCTGGGAGGACAAGCACGGTGCCATCGCGGAGGAGTTTGCCGCCGATTGGTCCCCCGTTCCGGGCTATCGCGGCCAGAACTCCAACATGCACCTCACCGAGGCGCTGATGGCAGCCTTTGAGGCTACGGGCGAGGCGGACTATCTGCGCAACGCCGAACGGATCGCCGACCTGATCATCCGCCGCCGCGCTGCCGAGAGCGGTTTTCGCGTGCCGGAGCACTTCGACGAGAACTGGGTGCTCGACAAGAACTACAAGGGCAACGAGATGTTCCGCCCGTCCGGCACGACCCCCGGACATTGGCTGGAATGGGCGCGGCTGATCTTGCAGTTGTGGGTGCTCGGCGGCCGGAAACACGACTGGATGCCGGAGGCGGCCAAGGCGCTGTTTTCGCAGTCGATCGAGCTCGGGTGGGACAAGGAAAAGAGCGGCTTCTTCTACACGCTCGACTGGAGCGACGAGCCCGCCAAGCGCCACAAGCTTTGGTGGCCGATGGCCGAGGGTGTGGGCGCAGCAGCCTTCCTCTGCGAGCACCTGCCGAGTGCGTTCCACGAAACCTGGTACCGGAAGATCTGGGACGGAATTTCCCGTCATTTCATCGACCGCGCGCGCGGCGGCTGGCACGAGGAACTGACCGAGGACCTAACGCCGAGCTACACGCTTTTTTCCGGCAAGGGCGACATCTACCACGCCCTTCAGGCCTGCCTGATTCCGCTATATCCAGCAACCGGCACCCTGACCAAGGGCATTGTCGAGTCGGAAGGCAGGTAGTTGCGCGTCAGTCCACGCGGCCTATTGCTTCTTTTTAAGAGTGGAAGCGGCGTTCGATGAAGACGCCGCCAAGGCGCTGGCGTCAGGACCTCGGCTGATTTCTGTCAGGTTACCATTCGGGGCGGCACCTGAACCGCTTCGGCGCCTCGGAGAAGCACAAATATTGCTCCCCTCGCGCGAAGCTGCCTCTGTTATCAGCGGCGGCGATCTGGTAGCTACGCGGCTGATATATCACCAGCCCTCGCGCCCCATGCCTGATTCGAGGCGATCGGGCCGCTGTTTCACCTTCAAGCAGGCACCCATTGACCCAGTCCCAGACTTTGCCAACATCGGCGGCGACGAACCAGCTTGCCCTGCTTGCGCTCGTCGTCGGCGGCATCGCCATTGGCAGCTCACCGATTTTCGTGCGCCTTTCTGAAGTTGGCCCGCTGGCTACGGCCTTCTGGAGGGTTGCACTGGCTCTGATTCCGTTGACCGTCTTCTCGCTGCTCAACCGGAGCAAGAGCAGTGACGCGCCCCCGCGAACGCTTGGCGACTGTTTGCTTCTTTCTCTGCCCGGTGTGTTTCTCGCGATTGACCTCGCCGCCTGGCATCTGTCGGTCCACATCACCTCTGTCGCCAATGCCACGCTTCTTGCCAATCTAGCGCCAGTTTTCGTGACCATCTTCGGGCGCCTGCTTTTCGGTTTTGCGATCACGCGCATATTCACTGCCGGGCTTGCCATCGCGGCGATCGGCGTCGTGGTCCTCAAAGGCGGTCCGGCGGCGATGGGGGGCGGCGATCTTCTCGGCGACGCTGTCGCTGTCTTCGCCGCGATATTCTATGCCGGCTATATCCTCGCCATCGGCAGATTGCGCACCCGCTACGACACGCTGCGCATCATGCAATGGGGATCAGCCTCGGCCGCCTTCTGCCTGCTGCCGGCCTCACTGTTCCTCGAACCGGTCCTGCTACCCTCCTCTGTCGATGGCTGGGCCAACGTCTTCGGCCTGGCCTTTCTAACGCATGCGGGCGGACAGGCTCTGATCACCTACGCGCTGGCCTACCTGCCGGCGGCTTTCTCCTCGCTCACGCTGCTGTTGCAGCCCGTTGTGGCAGCTTTGCTCGCCTGGGGACTTCTTGATGAATCGCTCGGCGTCATGCAGGCGATCGGCGGCCTGATCGTCCTGGCAGGAATCTTGATCGCGCGCCGCGGATAAACGGCAAGCGGCGACAACAGGGACCGCTTGAGGTAGCCTCCCTGCCGAAAAGATAGTTAGTGCCGCACTGTTCCGTTCCGTGAGTATCGACTCGTCCGGCAGGGCGCCTTAAGTCTCCCCTTGCAGCTTGCATCTGCTCCTGACGACATCAGCGTAGGGGCCTATTCTATTTTGCAATCACGAAGGAACCGCCTTGTCGACTTCCATTGCTCGGGCCCTTTACATATTCCGATCGATGCTCGTCGCCATCGCTGCTGCTGGCCTGACTGGCGGTACGATCGCCTGGCTCTACGGCAGCGATACGTGGGCCAACCGCATATGGTTTGTCGCCACGGTTCCGGTGCTCGCGGCGCTCGTCGTCGAAATCGTCACGTCGTTGCGAAAGGGTGAAGTCGGCCTCGATCTCGTCGCCGCCCTCTCCATGACGGCGGCGCTGGCCTTTGGCGAGCCGCTTGCCGCAAACGTTGTGGCGCTGATGTATTCCGGCGGCCAACTTCTGGAGAGCTACGCGGAAGGGCGGGCACGGCGGGAAATGACGGCTCTGTTGGGGCGAGTCGCGCACACGGCGATGCGCTATACCGGCGATGCGCTGGAGGAAGTGCCCGTGTCGGGGATCCGGGTGGGTGAGAGAATTCTCGTCCGTCATGGAGAAGTCGTCCCGGTCGACGGCACACTAGCGTCGGAGGCGGCGGCGCTTGACCAATCGAGCCTCACCGGCGAGAGCGCCACGGTCGAAAGTGTGACCGGGGACGAGATCCTCAGCGGTTCCACCAACCTTGGCAACACCTTCGACCTCCTTGCCACACGCCCGGCGGCCGAAAGCACCTACGCCAATATCGTGCGGCTGGTGCAGCAGGCGCAGGAAAGCAAGGCTCCGAGCGTGCGCATCGCCGATCGCTACGCGGTCTGGTTCCTCGTCCTGACGCTTCTGATCGCGGGCATCGCCTGGTGGATCTCCGGCGACCGTATTAGGGCGCTCGCGGTGCTTGTCGTCGCGACCCCCTGTCCGCTGATCCTCGCGCTGCCGGTCGCGATCATCTCCGGCATGTCCCGCTCGGCGAAACTCGGCGTGCTGATCAAGAACGGCGGGGCCATGGAGGTCCTTGCCAAGGTGAGGACGGCCGTTCTCGACAAGACCGGCACGCTCACCTACGGACAGGCCCGCGTCATCGACATGCGAACGACGGACGGCTGGGAGGCACGCGAGATGCTGCGTCTGGCTGCCTCGCTCGACCAGGCGTCGGGCCATGTCATTGCCGAAGCGCTGGTCGAAGATGCCCGTCGGCGTGGCCTATCACTCGCCACACCGACCGATGTCACTGAAGCGGCCGGCACAGGCGTCTCGGGTGTCGTAGACGGGCGCCGCGTGACGATTGGCGGCAGCCGCTACGTGCGCGATCTGAGCAACGGCGATCCCTATGCGTTGCGCGACGGCGTGCCCGAAGACGCGGCGGTCGTAGCCGTCGCGGTAGACGGAGAACTTGCCGGCATCATCGTGCTGGCCGATCGGGTCCGGCCGGATGCGGCAGCAATGCTGGAAGCTTTCCATGGCGTCGGCATTCGTCGCGTCGTACTCGCTTCGGGCGACCGGTCGGACGTTGTCGCGGCGGTCGCAAAAAAGCTCGGGATCGACGAGGCACACGGCGAACTGACGCCCGCGCAGAAGGTCGAGATCGTGCGCCAGGAAGCAGCCAAAGCGCCGACGATGATGGTCGGCGACGGGGTGAACGACGCGCCGGCACTGGCGACCGCAACGGTCGGTATCGCAATGGGGGCACGCGGCGCGGCCGCATCCTCCGAGAGCGCCGACGTCGTGCTACTCGTCGACAGGCTCGACAACCTCATCAAGGCGATCCACGCAGCGCACCGCACGAAGAGGATCGCGATGCAGAGCGTTCTGGTCGGCCTCGGGCTGTCGGTCGTGGCGATGCTCGTCGCGGCGGCGGGCTATCTCCCGCCAGTCGCCGGCGCCTTCACCCAGGAACTGATCGACATCGCCGTGATCCTGAACGCTTTGCGGGCTTTGCGCTAGCAACACCTGTTGCCTATCAATGATTGTGCCGGGGCGGAACCTTGGCCACTTGCCGGAATTCTGCAGCACCTTCGATCACAGCGCCGTCCGAGAGCTGCGTGACGGTCTGGCGGTAGATGCGTTGCCAGGGGGTAGCATCCGCGGGCACGGGCGGGATGCCATCCTTCTTGCGCCGTTCGATCTCGGCTTCTTTCACCAGCATGTCGCACCGCCCACTGACAAGATCGATGCGGATCACGTCACCGGTACGCAGCCAGGCAAGTCCACCACCTGCCGCGCTTTCCGGCGAGGCGTTCAAGATCGAAGGACTGTCGGCGGTGCCCGACTGCCGGCCGTCGCCGATTGTCGGCAGGCTGGTGATGCCGCGCTTCAGCAGATGATCCGGCGGCTGCATGTTCACCACTTCGGCCGAACCCGGCCAGCCGAGCGGTCCCGCGCCACGGATCACGAGGATGGATCGCTCATCGATATCGAGCGCAGGATCGTTGATGCGCCGGTGATAGTCTTCCGCGCCGTCAAAGACGACCGCCCTGCCCTCGAAGACGCCTTCACGTCCCGGCTCACTCAGATAGCGGCCACGGAATTCGTCAGAGATCACGCTCGTCTTCATGATGGCGAAATCGAAAAGATTGCCCGTCAGCACCAGAAAGCCGGCGCGCTCCTTGAGCGGCTGGGAAAAGGGGCGGATCACTTTGCGGTCGCTGGCGTACCGCCCTTCAAGGTTCTCGGCGACCGTTCGCCCCGTCACGGTGCGACAGCGGCCGTCAAGCTTCCCGGCATCGAGCAGTTCGCGCATGATCGCCGGCACCCCGCCTGCGCGATGGAAGCGCTCGCCAAGGAAACGGCCGGCCGGCTGAACGTCGGCCAGCAACGGGATGTCATAACCATGCTCCTGCCAGTCCTCCGGACGCAGTTCGACGCCGGCGTGCTTTGCCATCCCCGTCAGGTGCGGCTGGGCGTTGGTCGACCCGCCGATCGCCGAATTGACACGGATTGCATTGAGAAAGGCCGCGCGCGTCAGGATGTCCGAGGGCTTGAAGTCTTCCAGCACCAGTTCGACCGCGCGCCGTCCCGTCCGATAGGCCATCTGGCCGCGCTCGCGATAGGCGGCAGGGATCGCCGCACAACCGGTCAGCGACATGCCGAGCGCTTCGGCCAGCGCATTCATGGTCGAGGCCGTACCCATCGTGTTGCAGTGGCCGATCGAAGGCGCCGAATCCATCACGGCGTCGACGAATTCGGCAGCGTCAATCTCGCCGGCCGCATATTTGCGCCGCGACCGCCACAGAACGGTGCCGGAGCCAACGAGGTCGCCCTCGTGCCAGCCGTCGAGCATCGGCCCGCCGGAAAGCACGATCGCAGGTATGTCGACGGTGGAGGCTGCCATGATGGCCGAGGGCGTGGTCTTGTCGCATCCGGTCGTCAGCACGACACCATCGAGCGGATAACCGTAAAGCACCTCGACGAGGCCGAGATAGGCGAGGTTGCGGTCGAGTGCCGCCGTCGGCCGCTTGCAGTTCTCAAAGATCGGATGGGTGGGAAACTCGATCGGAATTCCGCCGGCATCGCGAATGCCGTCGCGTACGCGCGCCGCAAGCTCGATGTGATGGCGGTTGCACGGGGTCAGATCGCTGCCGCTCTGGGCGATACCGATGACCGGCTTGCCGGATCGCAGTTCCTCCGGGGTGATGCCGTAGTTCATGAAGCGCTCCAGATAGAGCGCCGTCATGTCGACGTGATCGGGATTGTCGAACCAATCCTGCGAGCGCAGCCGGCGCATCCCGATCTCTTCCTTGTCTGCCATGTTGATTTCCTCCCGACACGATGTACGTGCCTCACCTCAGGCAACCATTTCACCGCTCTCCGGAAGGTTCAATCGCGGACTCGCGATTTCGACTGGATTTCCGCAACTGCGCACTAAGCTTCGCCGGACTTCATGCAGCGATCAATATTGTTGACTGGATCGCTGTCGCCAGATGTGCGACAGGCGGCAATCCTATTCGTGGCTGCCAACGCGTTGCGCGGGCACGGCCAGGCACGTGGAAGCCAGCGATGACAGACGTTACCACCTCCTCCCGATCCGAAGCCCGCTTCAGTGCTACGCACGCCGGCGTGCTTGCGATGATGCTCGGCATGTTGATGTTTGCACTGAACGATGTGCTCGGCAAATGGCTCGTCACCAGCTATTCGGCGCCGCAACTCATGCTGGTCCGCAGCATCGCCGCGACCGCCGTGCTTCTGCCATTCTTCTGGCGCTCGGGCTGGAAGAGCCTAGTCCGGGTGGAGCGGCCGCGCCTGCAGGCGCTGCGTTCGCTGCTGTTCGCCTTCGAAGCGACGGCCTTCTACGTTGCCGTCGGTCACATGCCGCTCGCGGATGCGATGACCTATTGGCTTGCGGCTCCGATCTATGTGGCCGCGCTCTCGCCGCTGATGCTCGGCGAGAAGGTCGGCTGGCGGCGCTGGACGGCGATCCTGATCGGCTTTGCCGGCGTCGTCATCGCGCTGGAACCGTCCTCCGAAAGCCTCACGCTGCCCGCCCTGATCGCACTCGCCGGCAGTGCCGCCTTCGCCTTCGCCATGATCTTCGGGCGCACCTTGCGTGCAACGCCGGATACCACTCTAGTTTTCTGGCAGGTGGTTGGTGCCGCCATCTTTTCGCTGGTGGTCATCGCATTCGATCCGGCCGGCTGGACACCCGTCCGCCCCGTCGATTTCGGCCTGCTGGGCCTGCTTGGCATCGTCGCCATGGGGGCGCACATGCTGGTGAACCGCTCGCTGAAGCTGGCGGACGCATCGACGGTCGTGCCGCTCCAGTACACGATGCTGATCTGGGCAGTCCTGTTCGGCTGGCTCTTTTTCGGCGACCTGCCCCGCACTGCGATGATCGTCGGTGCCGGCTTCATCGTCGCATCCGGCCTCTTCATCTTCTTCCGTGAGCAAAAGCTGAAACGTGAAGGCAGGCGCTAAGCGCTCCTACCGCTGCTTCCCGGCGGCATCGAGTGCTAAAGCATGCCGTGTCAGATCAAGTTTGCACGGCGTGCCTTATGCCGCTGCGCATTTGGGACATGCATCAGGCGTGGTGCTCGCTCACGGCCTTCATCAGCCCCTCGGTCAGCTTCTTGCCGGCGGCATGCGACACGTCGCCGATACTGAGCATGCCAACCATGCGCTTGTTGGCATCGATGACGGGCAAACGGCGAATTTTCTTGCTCTCCATCATGAGGACAGCGTCTTCAAGGGCGTCGTCCGTGCGGCAGTAGGAGATGCCGGTTGACATCACGTCACGCGCCGTCAGAGACGATATGTCATGTCCGTTCGGCCAGGCGCGGATTGCGATGTCGCGATCTGTCACCATACCGATCAGGCGATCGTTCTCGCCAACCGGAACGGCGCCGATGTCCTGCTCTTTCATGATTTTCGCGACTTGCGAGATAAGCATCGTTGGCGGAACCCAGGAGGCACTCTTGTGCATGACTTCTGAGACTCTCATCGCTCCCTCCTCTTGCAACGGGGAAGATGCCGCCCGCATCGCCCGGACGTCGATGCGCTTGAGGTTCAGCACTGGCGCCGGCGTGGCGGCTTCCGGCATCGTCGATTTTACCGCGCGACGGGACTTTCGCCTAATCGATCTCCATAATCGGCACCAGATTTTCCCGGGCGCCCCTCCCGCGGATTGATCCGCGAGTGAGGCCAGGAAGATCTCGCTTCGACCGACCGGTCGATCCCAAGGGTCTACTTCGTTACTTGAACCGGCCGTGTCTCTGCAGCACTTCTATCTTGTAGCCGTCCGGATCAGTGATGAAGAAGAAGCGGGCCAGTAGCGTGCCGTCTCGATTGAACTCGACGATCTTGCCTGGGTTCAGCCCCGACGCGGTGACCCGCGCGTGCTCGGCATCGAGATCTTTCACCGAAACGGCGAAGTGACCGTAGCCATCGCCCAGCGCATAGGGTTCCGTCCGACCCTTGTTGATCGTCAGTTCGAGCTCGAACTCGCTCTCGGCATTGCTGAGATAGACGAGCGTGAAGGTCTCGAAATCAAGCCGGTCGGCCAACTCAAGGCCAAATGCCTGACGGTAGAATTCGACGGAGCGCGCCTCGTCGAGCACGCGGATCATGGAGTGGATGGACTTTGCCAAGTGGTGCTCCTTACGTTCTTGCAGGTGAGGGCGGCCTTGCATTGGAAGCCGCCGCGATTGGTAGCAGCCCGTTACCACACTTTACCCTCAGCGGGAAAAAACCGGCGCGCCTTCCACCCTCGTTGACTCATGAGATCACAAGTTCCTATAAGTGATCACATTGTTGCTCGCAGCGGGTGTGCGCCGGGCAAGCAAGTGCAGGATGAGCTTCGAGGGGGAGTGCACATGTCCAGGCCGCAATACGAATTGTCCGGTGTGCGCGCGCAGCTCGAGCAGAGCGCCGCAGGGATCCTTGAGACGGAGCGGGCACTCTTCGCAAGCCGGCGGCCGCGTTCCGAAGCGCAGCACCAGCAATCTGAATCGGGCCTCTTCGACGGCGTGCCGCAGCACTGGATGCTCGACTGGCCTTCACCCTTTCCGGCGATCATCGAAACCGCATCCGGCGTGACGCTGACGGACATCGACGGCAACCGCCTGACCGACCTCTGCCTTGGCGACACCGGCGCCATGTTCGGCCACGGACCCGAGCCGGTTCTGAAGGCGCTTGCCAATGCCGGCACGCGCGGCCTGACCACCATGCTGCCCTCATCGGACGCTCACGTCGTTGGCCGCCTGCTTGCAGAGCGTTTCGGCTTGCCGCGCTGGCAACTGGCGGCAACGGCAAGCGACGCCAATCGCTTTGCGATACGTGTCGCGCGCGCGGTCACCGGCCGGGCAAAACTGCTTGTGTTCGACGGCTGCTATCACGGTGCCGTTGATGATACGCTCGTGGATCTGGTCGATGGCCGGACGGTCTCGCGCCGCAATCTCCTCGGCCAGGTGCGCGATCTCGGCGAACACACGGTTTCCGTTCCCTTCAACGACGAGGCGGCGCTTGCCGCAGCGCTTGCCGGCAACGACATCGCCTGCGTGCTGGCCGAGCCGGTCATGACCAATTGCGGCATGATCCTGCCTGACCCGGGGTTCCACACTACGCTGCGCCGCTTGACGCGCGAAGCAGGCACGCTGCTTCTGATTGACGAGACGCACACGATATCCACCGGCCCCGGCGGATACACAAGGATGCCCGGTCTGGAGCCCGACCTGATGGTGATGGGCAAGCCGATCGGCGGCGGCATACCCGTCAGCGTCTGGGGCATGACCGAGGCAATCTCGGATAAGCTGCATGTCATTCGCCGCGAGCAGAGCGGCCACGGCCATTCCGGCATCGGCACGACCCTTTCGGGCAGTGCCATCCAGCTCGCTTGCCTGCGCGCCTGCCTCGAAGAAGTCATGACGGATGACGCCTATCGCGTCATGAATGCCCGCGCGGACAGGATCGAGGCCGGTTTCAAGGCGGTGATTGCTGAAAGCGGCCTGGACTGGACGGTGTCGCGCGTCGGCGCCCGGCTGGAAGTTGTCTTTTCGCCGAGGCCGGTTCGCAATGCCGCCGAGGCGCGTGCTGCTGCGTCCGATACGATCGAGCAGGCTGTGCATCTCTCCATGCTGAATCTCGGCTATCTGCTGACGCCCTTCCACAATATGGTGCTGGTGAGCCCTTCGCTTTCGACCGAGGAGGCTGACGGATTGGTGGGCGCCTTCGCCAAGGTTCTGGCGCGGCTGACCGAGAGGGACGACGCATGAAAAGGGCAGCCGAATGATCAGGGACACTGCTGCGCGTCCGGCGGGAGTGGCCGACATTGCCGAGGCCGTGGAATTTCTCGCTGCACATCCGCAAATCACAGCCTTCGATCTCGTGCTGATCGACGCCAACGGCATCGCGCGCGGCAAGATCATCCGCCGCCACGAGCTTCTACCGATCTTCCGCTCCGGTCGCCACCTGCCCGGCTCCATTCTCGGCCTCGACGTCTCCGGCGAGGACGTGGAGGAGACCGGGCTGGTCTGGTCGGACGGCGACGCCGATCGTCGGGCTTGGCCGATCCAAGGCTCGCTCGTGCCGCTGCCGTGGACGAATCCGCCACGCGGTGAGGTACGGCTGTCGCTTTGTGAGCTGGACGGTACGCCGATGGCTGCCGATCCTCGCCATGCGCTCGCCCGCCGCGATGCACTGCTGAGAGCCGACGGCTATCACCCCGTTCTCGCCTATGAACTGGAGTTTTACCTGCTCGATCGCGAAAAGGATGCCGCTGGCAACTTCCAGCCGCTGCGCCTGCCGCTCTCCGGCGAGCGGCCGGAGGGTATCCAGGTTTACGGCGTCAGCGAACTCGATCGGCTGGAGCCGTTCATCGACGCCGTCTATCGCGCCGCGGAGGCGCAAAATCTGCCGGTCGAAACGATGATCTCCGAATATGCGCAGGGTCAGTTCGAACTGACCTTGCGTCATGGCAGCGCGCTGCGGGCGGCAGACGATCTCGTCATGCTCAAGCGGCTCTTGCGATCCGTTGCCCTTCGCCACGGTATGATGGCCTGCTTCATGGCCAAGCCCTTTGCCGGCCGGGCCGGCTCGGGCATGCATGTGCATGCAAGCCTCGCCGATGCGGCGGGCGACAACCTCTTTGCCGACCGGGATGACGAACTGTCACCGCTGCTGCGCCAGGCGGTGGCGGGACTGCTGGAGACCATGGACGAGTCCATGCTGGTCTTCGCGCCGCACCTGAATTCCTGGCGGCGCTTCTCGGCGCAGAGCTACGCCCCGACGACACCGACCTGGGCCCGCAACAACCGCTCCGTCGCCGTCCGCGTTCCGGCAGGTTCCGGCGCTGGCCGGCACCTGGAGCAGCGTGCCGCCGGCATCGACACCAACCCCTATCTGGTCGGCGCCACCGTTCTTGCCGGCATGCAGCGCGGCATTGCTGCGAAGGCTGATCCGGGACCGGAAACTACCGCCTATGCCGAAAGTGCTGGCGACATCCTGCCGCCCGGCTGGCGCAGTGCCATCGAGAAGGCGAGTACATCCTCCTTCCTGAAGGATGCACTCGGCGAACGGATGCACTTTGTCTTTCTCGCGCTCAAGCGTGCGGAATACCGCCGCTTCGCCGCCGAGATCACGGCCCTTGAACGCTTGCTCTACGGCGAGATCGTATGACGCAAGGGCGCCGAACATACCCGCGCGCCGCGATATCGGCGCACGACGCTAGCGTCTAAGCCCGAAGCGGCCTGATTGTCAGGCGGTCGGCCGGTCCACGTCTTCCACTACGTCCAGTGATTCCATCGGCACCCCCGGCACGCCGGTCCAGATGCCTGAAGGCTTGACGAAACCGATGATTTCCGCTGCCAGCAGCGTGTCGACGAACTCGGTGAATTCGATCACTCGCCCGTCACGGAAGGTCAGTTTGTCCATCATCTCGGTATCGAAGAACTTATCTTCCGGGATGAAGCGGACCGGTCCTTTGCGGTGCACCACCGCCGTGTCACCGTCCACATGCATGCTCTCAAAATCCATGTCGGAAAGGTCCCAGTTCGCCATCAGATCGGCAAAGCGGGCCCGGATCTCGGAAGAGCCCTCGACCATATGCGTCAGAGGACCCAGCCTGTAGTTGCCGGCGATGCGGAAGCTGGCGTCCGGGTCGACAAGGCTCATCACCGCGTCAAGATCATGGTCATTGCGGACCCTGTAGAACGCCCGGACAGTCCTCTCGAGTTCGCTGCGATCCATCATGGATGCCTCCCTCTGTTTGAACGGGGGAAGTGTGCGCCCGATAGCCATCACTGGCAATTCCGGGCACCGCATCTTTTCGAGTTAGCATCACCTGGTTCATAGGCCGGAGGGAGAGCCTGGCAGGTCCAGGCCTCCGTGCCGGATCACCCCTGGTGCAGGTTTCGGGCGACAGGTCGCACCCGTCGCGCTCGCCGCGCAGCGCCATGGTGATGTCGAGCTCCTTGCGGATGATCTCCAGCGCCTTGGTGACGCCGGTCTGGCCGCCGACGGCATCGACAATGCACATGCTGATCGACGAGGGGGCGCCGTCGAGCTGGCGGCCACCGTGGTTGGAGACGATGATGCCCTTCAAGATCAGCTTGTCACCCCGCGAAGTTTGTTGTGGAGTTGCAGGTCCATCTCTTTGTAAAGGCGACAGATTCGCTTCGGATTGACCGGCCATCCGTTACGCCTGAGCAGGATGTGCACGCGTCGATAGAGGCTGGAAACCATGCGAGCAGCCACCAAAACTGTTCGGACAAACCGAGCCACCTCTCCTGCAATCGAATGAAGACACTGCGAACCCTGCTGCTACTGTTCGCCATGTTCGATAGAGCGCTTCGATCAAGTGTTCGAATTCGAGCTGCCGGGCTGGAGCACAGCACTTGGCCCAGTACATCGTTTCTGCCTGGGCCTCGATGTGAGATGGTTGCAGATCAATTGGGGAGGGCCCGCCGGTCCACTAACAAATACGTCGGTGATGACATGAGGATAGCAAGGATAGGCGCATGGGCCCGAGCGCTAAGTGTTGGCTGGATCCCGCTCGTGTTCACGCTTGTGTGTAATGCTGCAGCAACAGAGTACAAGCTTGCGCCAGGAGACGTGGTGGAGATCACCATCGCTGGACTGCCGGAGTGGCAACACCGGGTTGCCATCCAGTTCGATGGAACGATATCTCTGCCGACGTTTGGGACGATCAAAATCGCAGGTTTGACCGCGGCGGAAATGCGGAATCAGATCGCTTCCATCTTGCCGACACGACTCTTCCGGGAACAGACGCCGGAGGGACGCGAGTATACCGTTTTCGTTCTCCCGACCGATGTCGCCGCAACCGTGGTCGAATACCGACCTATCTACGTTGATGGCGACGTCTTGACGCCAGGCCAATATGCATTCCGGCCCCTCATGACGGTCCGTCAGGCCGTGGCCCTCGCTGGGGGCTACAGCACAATGCGGGCGAGCCCTGCCATGTTCGATCGGGATCGAATGGCGGGCATGCGCGAGGACTACAATCTTCGCGTGTTAGAGTACGCGAGAGAAACCGTGCACCTGCTACGCCTGCAGGCCGAACTGGATGACGCGGACACGTTCAAAGAGAAAATCCCAGCAGACCTGCCGGTTCCAGCTGCTACTCTCGCAAATCTCGTCCGGTCCGAACAGGAATCGCTGAAATTCGCGCAGGAAAACCACGACCAGGAGATCGCCTCCATTCAAGCTGCAATGAAGCAGGCTGATGAGCAGATCGCAGTTCTCGCTCAACAGGAAAAGAAAGAAGAGAGCGGAGCACAGGCTGATGCGGAAGAGCTTGATAAGCTTATCAAGCTGTTCGAGGCCGGCAGTGTGCCCAGTACGCGTGTGTCGGAGGTACGCCGCGCAGTGCTTCTATCTTCCACGCGCCAGCTTCAGACCACTGTGAACATGATGGAGATCCAGCGAGGACGGGGGGACTTGGCGCGGAGTCTCGACAGGACGATAAACTTGCGTCGGATCGAACTTCTCAAGGACTTTAGAGAGACGAGTGAGAGATTGGCCGAATCGGAATTGCGATTGAGGGGCGCCGGCGAGAAGCTGCGGCCCGGCAGAACCACCTCACCCTCTCAAATGCTCGAAACGGCTGCGCAGGCCCTAATTGCCATCACGCGCAAAGTCGAGCAGGATTGGCGCCGCCTCCCGGCAGACGGGCATACCGAGCTACTACCGGGCGATGTAATCGAAGTCTTGCTCCGTTCCGATCAGCTGCCAGGGAGTATGGCGGCGATCGGGGAGAAATAGAGGGGTATCGAGAAGCTCTACCAGCCTACGAAACAGTCATCCGCAATCCAGGCGGGTCAGAAACGGGAGCCCACGCTAAACGTGGAGGACGCTGTATGGCTCACCCAGCAAGAGGGGAGTTGACTAATGCGAGAGGGGCGCGGGCCAAGAGCGACGCAACCGGAATCCATCGCCGTGGTCATCGGGCAGCTCGGGCAAGGCGGAACCGAGCGGCAACTCTATCATTTTCTCGCGCATTGTGATTTCGCCCGCTGGGCCCCCACCGTCTACGTGTCCGGCGAACTCGGGTTCTGGGAAGCTCCGATCCGCGAACTTGGTATTCCTGTCGTGCTGCTGAAGGGCCGCCCTCTGGATAAGATGCGGCAGTTTCGTGCGGCGTGCGTCGCTCGGAAAACTCGATGCCTCTTCTCGTGGTCGTCCTATACCAATGTGTTCGCACTCGCCTTGGCGGGGCTCGGCATCCGAAGCATCGGGTCGTTCCGTAACGCGTTATTTGCAGACCTACCGACGGGCCTACGCAGCTTATGGTCGTGGATGAGCGTGGCCGGCATCTCGACTGCCGTCTGCAATTCGCGGGAGACACAGGGGCAACTCGCGCACCGCCTCGGCTCAAAAAGGCACGTTGTCTATGTGCCGAACGCGGTCGAGATCTTCCCGTCTGATCAGATGGCACGCTGGCGTGCCGAGTGGCGTCAGCGTCTTGGTCTGCGCGATGACGCGGTGTTGGTGCTTGGGGTAGGCCGACTGGTGCCGCAGAAACGCTTCGACCGCTTCATCGATACGATCGCAACAGTAGGTCGGCACTGCACGGTGCAGGCCGCGATCGCCGGAAAAGAGCTCGGCTGTCTCGACGAATTGAAGAGCCAGGTCGCGCGCCTCGGGCTGGGCGACAGGGTCCGCTTTCTCGGCAGTGTGCCTGATGCCCGAGAGCTCATTTGCGCCTCAGACATTTTCCTACTGTCTTCCGACTACGAGGGCATGCCCAATGTTGTAATGGAGGCCATGGCAGCGGGCGTGCCATGCGTCGCCACGCCAGTGAACGGCGTCGTCGACCTGATCCAGGACGGCGTGACCGGGCTCATAGCCGAATCCGAACAGGATGAGCTGTCGCGCGATGTTCTTCGTCTGGCGACGGACGCCGACATGCGACGCGAGATCGGCACCCGCGCACGTGCTTGGATCGAGCAGAAGTTCCAGCCGAAATTGGTCACCGGCCAACTCTGGACGTTATGCGCTAGGGGAAACGATGCCGATACAAAGAAGTGGATTGGCTATGCGACTCGCCATCTTCGTTGATCAGGTTTTTTGGCGTGAGGGCGACACTCTTTCGACGGATGAGTCATACATCCTCTTTCCGGCCAGTTTGATCGAGTTCGTCGACGAGATCGTCTTCATCGGGCGCGAGGCAACGCAACCCGGACGCGGACCCTATTTGCTTGACCATCCGGCGATCACGCTTTGCCCTCTCCCCTATTATCCGAGCCTGTATCAACTTTGGCGCGTCGGGCCTCGTGCTTTCTTGGATATCCGTCGCCGAATTTCGGAGCAGGCGCGGAATTGGGACGCGATCCTGATTGGCGGTCCGCATCCGATCGGGCAGATGATCGCGAGGGAGTGCATTGCGCTCGGGGTGCCGGTAGGCCTGGTGGTTCGCCAGAACCTAGTCCAACAGTTGGGCACACATCGGGGTCTGAAACGTCATGTTGCCGTGGCGGCTGCCAGGGCACTTGATTGGCACTTCAAGCGGCTTGCGCGTGATCGAACAGTGTTCACTGTAGGGCAAGACCTTGCTCGGGAGTACCGCCACTTCAGCAACCGGGTGCACGACCATACGCCCTGTCTCATGAGAGACGCGCAGCTCAGAGCCTTTGCAGAAATGTCTTTCGGACCCGATCCAACGCGCTTGATCTGCGTTGGTCGGTTGGCTCTGGAAAAGGGGCATCACGTGCTTCTCGAAGCTCTCGCGCACCTTAAGCGGCGCGGTGTTCCGTGCCGCCTCGATATTGTTGGTACAGGCCCGCTGGAACCGGAGCTCAAGGCTCGATCCATGGCTCTCGGCATTTACGACACAGTCACGTTCCACGGTTTTGTGCCTTATGGACCGCCTTTGTTCGAACTTTACCGGCAAGCCGGAGCGCTTGTGCTGCCATCCTTTACGGAGGGCTTTCCGCAAGTCATCAATGAGTCGCTATGCATCGGTCTACCCACGATCGCGACTGCCGTGGGTGGCATCCCTCATCTCCTGAAGGACAACGAAACGGCCATGCTTGTTCCGCCAGGCGACATCTGTGCGCTGGCCAGTGCGATCCAGCAGGTTGTTTGCCGTCCGGAACTACGGGAGCGTTTGCGTAGGAATGGGCGCGCCCTGATGGCTGACAACACCTTGGAAGTCAATCGTGCACGGATGATTGGAGTTCTTCATGCTGAAGTCTTCTCAAAAGCCGCCTGAATACCGGTCTGCGCTCGCCGATTACCCGACACCTCCGATCCCCAAGCAGCCGACTGTCGGCATTGTCATCCCGATTTGCAATGAGATTGCACATCTTAAGACACTCGCTTCCGACGTTTTCAGTCAGGATTATCCCTCGATTGCCGAATTCTGGTTCGCCGACGCCGGGTCAACCGATGGAACGTTCGAGATGCTGCAAGAAATGCAGCGGACCGACCCACGGGTGCGAGTCATCGAGAATTCGCGTGGTAGCCCCGCTGCTGCACTCAATTTGGCGCTTTCTCGCATCCGGACTGACATCGTGCTGCGTCTTGATGCCCATGCCCGTTACGAACCCGACGTCGTCCAGCAAAGCGTCTCGACACTGCTCGCGACAGGCGCCGGGGGGGTGGGAGCAATCGCACGTCCTTTACCAGCACAATCACTCGTTGGTCGTGCGATCGTTGCGGCACATAGAAGCCCTTTCGGCATCGGGGTTGCTAGGTTCCGCAGAGAAGGAGCCGCAGGATGGACCGATACCGTATGGAACGGCTGCTATTGGAAGTATATCGTCGACCAAGTAGGTCCACTACGAGAAGATCTTTGGCGTGCTGAGGATAATGACTTTAACGAAAGAATACGGCGGCTCGGCTATGGCCTTTATCTTTCGCCGGATATCCGAGCTTTCTATCAGCCCCGGCAATCCCTGCCTGCGCTCTGCAAACAGTATTTTGGCAATGGGTTCGGCGGTGTCCTCGCGATGGTCGAGAATTGGCGCGCATTACGGCTGCGTCATCTCGCTCCACTCGCCTTAGTAGCAAGCCTGTCAATCTCGGTAACTGCATCTCTATTTTGGCCTCCCGCGCTGCTCGCCACTTCAGGCCTGCTGTTATTTTATGGGACTGCTTTGCTATCGGCGACCCTACTGGCGGCCTGCACATCGCCCGGCTTATACCTGCTCCTCTTTCCCGCAGTGCTGGTTTCACTGCACTTGAGCTATGGATGCGGTTCACTTTACGGACTCGCTTTGCAGTCCCGCTCCCTCGTCGCACGCCTTTCAGATTCGATTACTCGTTCTTTCGGCGCATATCGAACCCGGCGTTGGCCGCGCCCTGGGCTAACCGTCTGGCTCGTGCCAGTCATCTTCTATTTCTTGCTGCCTTCCGGTACGGCACGGACAGAACCGGCTATATGGCTCGTGCCCAGTTTGGAACGCATCGAGCAAAACGCTGTCCCTGGCGACCAGCTGACGATCGAACTTTATGCCGCCCGTGGTGAAATCGAGTCGTTTCAGGTTGGGATCAGTGCGCCGGTCACCGGCCTCACCAACGTAACGATTCAGGTGGAAGATCTGACCAATGGCGACCAAAACCGTATCGCTGCGACGAATGTGACGCTCTATCGCGAGCATTACGTCCATGTGACGACATCCAGTCCCGACCTGCGTGGATCGAACCAACCGCTCGGCCCGGGCTGGTACGCTGATGCCTTGATACCGCTCGGTGCCGAGGCAATCGCTCCAGCGACAGACGACCATTCCCGAGCGACTGCCTTTTCCGTTCCTTCGCGCCAAAACCAGCCTATCTGGATCGACGTCGCCGTTCCGCGCGATACGTTGCCCGGCCGCTATAGCGGCGCCGTGACAGTGTCAAGCGATCAAGGAAATGCCGTCGGCGAGATTGTGCTTCATGTGTGGAATTTCACTCTCCCACTCACCCCCTCGTTAAATTCGGCTTTCCTTATCTGGGATGCGAATACTCCGCAGGCTCAGGCCGAGTTGCTGAAGCATAAGCTAATGCCGCGTGACGTGCGAGTTCAGGATCAGGCTTTGTTCATCAACAGGTTCGGACTGAAATCCGTCAATCTCGGGCTGTGGAGCGATGCCAGCATGGCTCAATGCACGATGGCGCCGCCTCCATCACTCGAAGAGGTGCAGCAGGCTGCAGCTGAGCACGATCCCGCGCTCCGTCTCTTCAACTATACGGCCGATGAAATCGACCGCTGTAGCGGTGTCTATGGAACTATGAAAGCCTGGGCACGCGTACTTCATGAGGCGGGTGTCGACAATCTCGTGACGATGAAGCCTGTTCCCGAGCTCTATGACGATGGCACTGGAAGCGGGCGTTCTGCTGTCGATATCTGGGTGCTTCTCCCCAAAATGTACGAGAGCGCATTAGAGCGGATCGCCGAGGTTATGGCCAAGGGCGATGAGGTTTGGTCATACAATGCCCTTGTTCAGGACGAATATTCTCCAAAGTGGCAGATCGACTTTGCGCCGATCAACTATCGCATCCAGCCCGGCTTCATCAATCAGAGCCTCGGGTTGACAGGGTTGTTGTACTGGCGCGTCGATCTGTGGACCGACGATCCTTGGAAGGACGTGCAGACATACCGGACGGGAGGCAATGATTATCCGGGAGAGGGCATGCTTCTTTACCCGGGGCAGCCCATCGGAGTGGAGGGCGTGGTGCCCTCCATGCGGCTCAAATGGCTGCGCGATGGCGTCGAAGATTATGAATTCGTCGAGATTCTCAAGCGCAAGGGTTGCGGCGAGATCGGTGGGGAGATCGCCCGAACCATAGGAGCCTCCTGGAAGGACTGGACTCAGAAACCGGAATTATTGGAATCTCAAAGGCGTCGACTTGGCGTTACTCTGTCGGGGCTTGTTCCCGGAGATGATTGCCATGCACCTTCGGAAGTGTCGGACCAGTTACCAGCTGCCAACGACCTTATCAAAGAGAGCCAAGAGGGTTCCAGGGAGAGTCTTCAGTGAGCGGCGATGAGGTTAAGCGACTTCGAGAAGTCTATACCGGATACCTGCGGGACGGGCGGTGGAATCACTTTAGCCCCGGTCGTCAGCAAATGTGCAAGGAACGGAGTGATGCAATCGAAACTTTGATCGACGACTGGCCTGGCCCCCCTCTCTGCGAATGCCGAATTCTGGACGTTGGATGTGGCTACGGCAACCAACTCGGGTGGTTCAATGAGCGCGGAGCGCAGCCCGAGAATCTTTTCGGGGTGGATCTCTTGTCAGCTCACATTGAGAATGCACGCAAACGCTACCCGACCTTCAACTTGACGCAATCAAATGCCGAATGCCTGAGCTTCCCAAATGACTCGTTTGACATAATAGTCGCTTTCACCATTTTCTCCTCAGTGATCGACAGCGAGATGGCGAGAAACATCGCGTCCGAAATGCTCCGGGTGCTCAAGAAATCAGGAGCGATCTTGTGGTACGATCTCCGTTATCCAAGCCCGACGAATCGCTCGGTTCGAGCAATGACAAGACGGCGGATCAGCCGTCTGTTTCCGGCTACTGTCGTACGGCTGAAGTCGATTTCACTACTTCCTCCTTTGGCCGATGGCCTAGGACGCACGGCAGCTACCACCTATCCGCTCCTGGCCGGTATTCCGCTTCTGCGATCTCATTATCTGGGATTGTTGACCGCGGCCGGAAGCTCGTCCGATTCCTAAACGCCGCCGGTCGGATACGCGTCCCCTCCGCAGCTATCAGGCTTGAGTAGCGCCGGGCGGCCCGGTGAAATTGGCATGGCGAGCGACACGTAAGACCAGCGCGAACGGAGTCCGCGCTGGCCAAATCCTGTTAGAGCAAGAAGTCAGAGGCATTGATCGCCGCTGCATTGGTATCGAGCAAGCCGATGTTGCCGTGGTCGCTGGTAATGAACACGTCGTCCTTCTGGCCATCGCCATCGACGTCGGCACCGACGACGCCCAGGTCCGTAAATTTGAGACCAGTTTGGCGAAGGTCGATTTTGTCGGAACCGTCCTCCCAGTCCAGTATCACATCCGTGCCCCAGTTGGCTTCCCGGTAAACGAAGACATCGGCACCCTGGCCGCCGTCAAGGAAGTCGTTGCCGGCCCCACCGCTCAGCTGGTCGGCCCCATTGCCACCCTCGAGAAGATCATTGCCGCCGTGGCCGAAGAGCTTATCGTTCCCGCCCTTGCCGTCGATCAACTCGGCGCCAGAGGTTCCATTGATAGTGTTGGCGCGCCCATTGCCGTCGATCATCTTGTAGGAGTCGTAGTCGGGTAGGCCGACGGAACCCGGAACGTCACCGTCAGGTGGCGTGACGTCAGGCGGCGTGACGTCAGGAGGCGTGACGTCAGTAGGCGGCGTACCCGTCCCGAAAGCACCCAGATTGACCAGATCGCTGCCCTTCGCGAGATGAAGAAACTGCGTGCTCGGGAGCGAACCGTCGGCTCCACGGTCCCCCCGCGCCGTGCTATCGTTCAACGACTGGAAATCGCTCGAGTCCACCTTAACAGGCATCGTCCACGAATTGCCTTCAGTCGATCCGGACGCCGCTATTTTTCCGGTTCCGGCCGACAAATTGTTCCGGAAGGTATGCTCCGTCTCCCAAAATCCATAGTTGTATAGGCCGTTGTTATACGCGGTGTTGTGCTCAAGCTTTATTGGATTGGAGGCGGAATTCTCGTCGAATCCAATCGATCGATTCCCCCACGCAACATTGTTGGTCACAATATGGCCACCCGAGGTGCTGTCCGTTCCCGCGCGCGCGCCGCCCAGCTTGAAGCCGTTTCCATCTCCACCCACGCTGCCGTCAAGGGCGTAGCCATTGTCGAAGGCCCAGTTGCCATCCAAGACAAGGGGCGCACCCTTCGTGTTGTTATGCACGTTGAAAAAGTCAAAGCCATCGTCCGAGTTGGCCCAAGCGCGATTGCCGCGCAGGACGTTGCCCGTGCCAGTGGTGCTGACCTGAAAACCGTCCGCGTTGTCGCGATGCAGATCCTGATTGTGGTGAGAGTCGTTATTGAGAAGCAGGTTGTTCGAGCTGGCGCCGAACATCACGATGCCCTTACCCTCCCACTCCGAATTCCATCCGTTGTGGTGAACGTCCAACTGCTCGATTTTGTTGTTATGCGATTGGCCCTGAATCATGAGGCCACCTTCGGGACCATTCTTGATCTCAAGACCCTTGATGTGGTTCCACGAGACACTGGACATGTCGACGACATAGCCGCCCTTCATCGAGGACCCGTCCAGGATCGGCACCTCATTCTGGTAGTTTGTCACCGTTATTGGATTGCCACTCGTGCCGTCATTCGTGAGCCGCACTTCGGATGTGAGCTTGTAGACCCCTCCGCGCATATAAATCGTATCGCCGGGTTTTGCGATATCATGCGCATGCTGAAGCGATGCGAACGGTTTATCCAACTGACCAGAATTGTTGTCCGATCCATTGGTGGACACGTAGTAAGACGCCATTCTTTAGAATCCTCATAAGACTCAGTCTGCTCACGACTGAGGTTTATCTAAGTTTTGTTTTTCTCAAAGATGACCAGTTACCGGTTCGATTCTTTGAGAATGCGGAGGATGATTGCACATGCAAATGCGACGAGACTTTGTCGACCTGCGCTGAATCGAAAGAAGACACAGCGTCTCTATCGAAAGGAAGGGCTTTTCATGATAACCCTCCGCCGAGGCGGCCTGCTCTTGATTTGATCAATGGCTTCAAGCGCATGCCTTATGTCACGCGCTACAGTCATTTAACAAATTAAGGTCCTGCTTGGCGGATTTTGGTCGCCGAGTTTAACATTGTGGATAACCGGTATGGGAGCCCCTCACCGCCGTCCACATCGTCCGCAAGTCGGGAGGCCGGACAAAGCGCCTTAACCCAAGGCCAGTTTTGATGCGGCTGGCGCGACATAATTGTTAGCGTAGCTGCGAATGACGAGCTGACTTGAAGCCACTGGGACCGGTGCAAGCGCCTCGAAGGTCGCCGCGGTGATGATACCCAATTCAGCCAGATGCGAACGCAAGGCGTTGACCGCTTGTGTTTGTTGTCGTGCGGACTTCGCATAATCCCGTACTCCACATAAATGCGGAAGTCTGCCGGATGGCTAGCCAGGAACACCCTGGAAGGAATCAGGCCGCTCGAACCGCTCGGGTCAAAGTGCGCCTCGTTGACTTCAGTGCGCCACGCACGACGACGTCGGCGCACTGCGCTTATGCGGCTTCCTCAGGTGACAGCAATCGGGCCGGAAAAACGAGCAACCCTATGAGTATGAAGAAAGTCGGTTGAGCGTCCATTCCTCCGCCCTTCAGCCAGGAGGCGAAATAGCCCATAGACACACCGAGCATCAGTGGAAAATAGCCCGCGACTAACGCATCGTGAACATATAGCATGTGGCGGCACGAAGGTACTGCCACACAGCGAGGACGACGGCGCTGGCATAGAGGAAGGTGTTTGATCCTGCAGTCGACTCGGCATCGCAGGCAATGATGGCCTCGCGGTTGGTATGGCTGCCATCGATCACAATGCGTTCCGGCCGTCCATGACGTTTGATGGCTTCTCGGATAAAGCTGCTTGGCAGCCAACGGCTCGTGGTGTTTGCTGGGGAAGACCTCCACCGTTGTCGTCGCCGTTGATGGCGAGAGGTACATCCACAGCGACTGCGGACATTGATGTAAGTCTCATCCGCATGCCACTTCCCGGTGACGGCGCGCTTTCGCTGATTGAACCGTTCTAGCAAACAGTGGTGCGAAGTGAATGACCCAGCGATGGACCGTCGAATGATCGACGCTCAGACCGCGCTCCGCGATCATCTCCTCCAGGTCGCGGAGGCTGAGATTGCAAGCCAGTTAACAGCGAACACAGGGCAGAAATCACCGAGCGGTCAAAATGGCGGCCCTTGAACATGAAATTCCCTCTTCCAACGAAAGAGCTTCATGTCCCAAGCACCGTTACCGCCCGGTTTGCCACAGAACCGTGTGATGCGCCATGCGCAAGGAACCAGCACCTTATCCGAAGGAATTAGTTGTGGTCAGTTCAAATCAAGAGCACAGTCTCAAGCGCACGTAAGCCAATGATGACGTATGCCGTAAACTGATCTGGCACCCTTGGAAGAGGGCATCATGTTATTCAACAGCTGGACGTTTTGGATATTCTTTGCCATTGTCGTTCCAATTTATTGGCTTCTTCCATTTCGCCTTCAAATATTCTTCTTGCTGGCGGCCAGCTATTTATTTTATGGCTGGTGGGACTGGCGCTTTCTTCCCCTCGTTACTTTTTCTACAGTTATGGATTTTTATCTTGGCATCTTGATTGCATCCACTTCGTCCGAAGCGAACAAAGGGCGATACGTCTGGCTGTCTGTGGTCGTAAATCTGCTTCTGCTTGGGATCTTTAAATACTATAATTTCTTTTCCAATGAGCTCATCACAGCGCTCAACTCAATTGGCATCCCAGCATCGCTGCCAGTTGTCCAAGTGATTCTTCCGGTGGGAATTTCATTCTACACTTTCCAAAGCATGAGCTACATCTTCGACATCGCCCGCGGGGTAACAAAGCCCGCTACGAGTTTTTGGAGCTTCGCCCTGTATGTCTCATTCTTCCCGCATCTGGTCGCCGGGCCCATCATGCGTTCTGGCGCCAAAGGACAGGATGCCCTTGGACGCGGACTTCTAAAGCAGATTGAAACGCCGCGAGTCCATCGTTCCGACGACTTCGCAGTCGGACTTTACTATATCCTACTGGGCCTCTTTAAAAAAGTTGTTATCGGCGACAACATGGCCGTGCTGGTCAATACCATCTTCAGTCGCGATACATCCCAACTCACTGGCATCGAATGCCTTGTCGGCATCTATGCTTTCGCATGGCAGATTTATGCTGATTTCTCAGGCTACAGCTCTATAGCCCAAGGCGTCGCCAGATGGATGGGCATTGATCTGATGGATAATTTCAAAGTTCCCTATCTGGCTATTTCCCCCAGCGATTTCTGGCGCCGCTGGCACATTAGCCTCTCCACCTGGTTGCGCGACTACCTTTACATCGCACTCGGTGGCAATCGTGGCGGGGAGTACACGGTTCTCCGCAACCTTATGATCACAATGGTCCTTGGCGGCATCTGGCATGGCGCCAACTGGACCTTCGTTTTCTGGGGCCTCTATCATGGGGCACTGCTGTCAATCTACCGTCTCATGGGTTGGGAAAAGGTGCGCACGCTATCTATCATTGATCGTAGTTGGCGGATCGTGCTGATGTTTCATCTGATCTGCTTCGGCTGGCTTTTGTTCCGTGCCGAGAACATGCAGCAGGTAGGTGAGTTCCTCTATCTTATGGCAACGGACTGGCGCGTCACGCCCACCGCTACTGCCATGCTAGGGTTGATCGCCTTCTATGCACTTCCGCTGTTCATTTTTGAGTACTGGACCACCTCTCGCGCGAAGAATCTTCTTGGCCTCACACAAAGCCCTTGGATCGCGCGTGCATCCTTATACGCCTACGCAGTACTAATGCTCATCGTCTTCCAAGCACCTGAAAGCCATGAATTCATCTACTTCCAATTCTAAATCCGAATGGAAAGTGATCGCGAGCTTGCTGGCCGTGCTGCTCATCGGAGAAATCAGCCTTTACTTCACCGAGAACCGGCTGTCTTACGATGTGCAGCACATAGAGAAGATACCAGCCATCATCAATGACATTAAACAAGGGAATTCTCCACGCGTCCTCTTCCTGGGGAACTCATTGACGCGCGCGGGGATACGCCCGGATATCGTCAAGGGAACATGGGCGGGTGCAAATCTCTCGGATGCAACAATCGGTCTTGTTTATCCTGACGACACAGTGCTTACTGATTGGCTCTATATATACCGTCGTTTCATTCAGCCGACCAACACTCAACTTCGCTTGGTCATCATCTGCTTTGCTAATAACCACCTAGATGATGGCCCAGTCCACAATATTGAGCGTCTCGGCGGCGAGTTTGCCGGGTTATCTCTTGCCGCAGAGGCTTTCTCCCACGACGTTCTCTCGCTCAGCGATCGTGTCCGATACTTGCTTGGCGCCACTTCTCGGCTCTGGGCAAACAGGGAGCGCATACAGAAACGGGTTCTGGCGCTGATCCCTGGCTACCAGGAATTCGCTCCAATCATCAATGATTTTGTTCGTAGTGATGGGCAGACTGCAGCTCATGCTAAGCCTCCCACCTATAATCAGTTGGCCAGATTTCTTAATATCGTCACAAGCGATGGCGCCAAGGTCGTTTTTGTCGCCTCACCTGTTCCCAAACCCTATCCTCTCTCCGATGAGCTCTATAATACCATCAGCCGCGGTGGCGCAGAGATTATCGATCTACGAGGCTTCGAGCGCACCGGACCTGGCGATTTCCTTGATAGTCTTCATCTCGCACCCGCCGCGGCTGAGCGCTTCTCCAAAGCGCTGGGCATCGCTTTGGTCGGTAATGACTACGCCCATGCTGCTCTTTGGGGCACCCGCCTCCAAGGCTTTAGGACTGAACCCAGTGGGTCATCTAACGTCGGATCTGGTATAATGGCACGGTGATCTTCGATTTCTTCGCTCGGCGTCCGAGTTGTGAGTGATCGTCTGCATCAGGAGCTTGTGCTGGAGGCGCTACGCAAGGCGTTTACCGTCCCGACGGCCATCATCTGCCCGATCCATCGTCCTGACCACGGCAGCCAATATTGCTATTGGACGCATGGAAGAAACATGGCGGCGCTCGATATATCGATGTCCGGGAGAGGCAACTTTCGACAATGCGGTGGCCGAGACGTAAGCCCCCGGAGAGGAACGGTGAGGCTACGCCGGATGCTTCCCTATGAGCTGGTGACCGCCGCAGGCTCCGCAGAGCCGCAGAGCTTCTCGTCTTCACCAAAGCCTCCGGACTACTTGGGTGTCGGATAGGCGCTTATGCTGCTTCGCCAGGTCGCAGCAATCGGGCCGGAAATACGAGCAGCCCTAGGAGTACAAAGAAAGTCGGGTGAGCGTCCACTCCTCCGCCCTTCAGCCAGGAGGCGAAGTACCCCATCGACACACCGAGCATCAGCGGAAAATAGCCCGCGACTAGCGCATCGTGAACATATAGCTTGTGGCGATGCCGAAAGAACTGCCACACAGCGAGAACGACGGTGCTGGCATAGAGGAAGACGCCGAGCACGCCCGTCTCTACTGCCACCTCGAGCAGCGGACTATGACTCGGCAATTGGGGACGATGCGCGTAGATGCTCGTCAGGGAAGCCACATATCGATGGAGCTCGGTCGGGCCGTTACCGATTCCGACCCCGGTCCACAGATTGTCCTGTATAAGCAGCAAGCTCGCTTGCCACAGCACAACGCGCCCCCCCAGATCCCCTCCGTCATGATCTTGGAAGCGTTGCACGAGGACATCCGTAGCGAATGGTGCAGCGGCAAGCATAACCGCCACCAGTACTATCCCGACGATACCGAACGGCCGCATGGGCTTGTAGAAGAAGAACGCGAGCAGCACGATCATGAGGGAGATAGAACTTCCACGGGAGCCGCTTAGGGCCACAAGACCCAAGGTGCACAGGATGAAGAAAATGCTGAGCACCAGATGGAACGTGCGTTTTGCGCCGGATGAGCGCAACACCGGCCAGATCGACCCGGGAAGTGTCAGGATTAGCTCCACGCCGAAGAGATTCTCGTTCATACCTAAGACTTGCAGTCTCTCGCCAGGCTGAAATTGGCCTGAGAAAACTGCGTGCAGTCCACCCAGGAGGAGGATCCAGCCCATCAACCTCAGGACGCGCATCAATCCGTCTATAGCTGGTATTGATCTGACCTGCTCGGAAATGAGTAGCAGCACAATGAATCCGATGACATAGGTGACAAGTTCCTTGCGGGCCAGGATGAGATCGGGAGCCCAAAGCAGCGTTACAATCGCCCAGACAAGATAAAGGGCCATTACAATACATACGGCGTTCCACTCTATATGCTGCCGGTGAACGATGACGTTGAGCAGCCACGCACCTAACGCAAGCGCAATGGCCGAATTGACCGCGAGCGTGTAGACGGGGTCGATCCGAAGCCCCATTGGCACTAGCCCAAGGAAGATGGCGACATACAGGGCGCCCCGGGGCCGTTGCACCAAATAGAGGGCGATAGCGGCACCGGCGGCGCCGCCGACGGCCAGAATCGGGGCACCGGGATCGCCCGACAGGATCAGCCAGGAAGACGCCAAGATTGCAAGCAGGACTGCCGAGGCACCATACAGCAGCCTCATCGGCGGTGGTACAACACGAAAAAGATTCAGCACCGCCGGTCACCCCTACCTTCGAGTCTGGATCAGCCGCGACCCATAGACTGTATTGTCGGCGTCACGCCTACTCGTATCCCGGGAAGAGCCTCTTCCAGGGCCTGGCACACCGCCTCGAGGCTATGCCGTCGGCGAACGTAGGAAAGCGCAACTTTTCCGCACCGCTGATTCAGCGACTTCGTTCGAGCGAGTGCATCGACATCATGAACCAGCTGAGTCATGGTTCGGCTGACGAAGCCCATTCCCTCCTGCTCGATCACTCCTCCCGGATCCACCGATAGTGACACAACGGGAACCCCTACGCTCCACGCCTCAAGCATAGTGTTGGGAAAGCCTTCAGCGCAGGAGGTATTTACCAATATTTTGCATTCCGCGAGCAATGCCATCACTTTGTCGTCACGCTGCGGACCGTAGAAGGTCAAGTTTTCTAGTTTGGATATCCGCTGCTCGAGCCCAGCCTGTAGCGTGCCGCTCACTGTGGGGTCGAATCCGCCGACCAATGCGAAGCGCAGCCTGGGTAGCGCTGCCGCCAAATCCAAGTAGAGATGGAGCTGTTTGCTGTTGCGGATCTTCGCGATCCAGATCGCATCAATGGTGGTCGCGTCGTAGACGCGAGGACTTTCGCAGACCGAGCGCACTAAATTCGGCACGTGTGCCGTACGCTTTCGCAGCCGCGGATTGAGGATAGCCAATTGCTGAACGTGCTGAACCGCGATCAGGTCGGTGCTTCGCAAACCAAGGCTGAATAGCGGAGCGTGAAACCATTTCTTGTGGTCGTATGCGGTCCAGGGCGTGCAATGAAGGTCATTGGCCAAGGCATACACGAAGCGCGTATCCCCGCGGCAACGGGCAAAAAGGCCCATCAACCAAAGAAAATCAGTTGGAAGGCGCGCATAGAGAACATCCGGGCGTAACATGTCCATGGCACGCCAGAATGCCGGGAGACTTCTAGGGAATCGCCACGCCGGCGCAGCCTCGATGCAGGTGACACCCGAGATCTTGTTGATAGACTGTGTCTGCCCGCTACCGTACAGGAGGCCTACCTCATGCCCAAGACCCGCAAGAGCCGCGGCAAGATGAGCTATCTGTGCTTCTGCGCCACCCGACGAGCGGGAATCGCCGGCGAGGACCTGAGTCGATCGGTATCCAGGAGAAACAAAGCACCACCGCAACGTTTCGGCTCCTACTCCCAGCTGGTAACGATTTCGATGCTGATCACCATGAGCTGAAGTCAACTCCACAGGCCGGAGCGCGTATAATGTCTTCGGTGCTTCTGGAGGAATTCACCCATATCCCCGAGCCGATACCGTGCGTGCTTTCTCAAATGGACGCGCGTCAACACCGCATGAACATTGGCCAGGCTCTCGAACCGACTGGAGCGCTGCAACTGCTGAAGGGCATTGCAGGCGACCTCGCGCCTGGTGCTTCCCCAGCGCACCGCAAAGATCACCTTGTCGGCTACAGTGGAAAGGAGGCGGGCTTCCGTTGCGAAGGCTGGCGGGCCATCAATGATGACGCAATCGTAGCTCCCGCGCAGCCGTTGACAGATTTCGACAACATTCTGAGCCGCAACAAGCGAAGGCTGGTCGGCACCTGTCCGGTGCACCGGAAGATAGTCGCATTCCAGATCTGGAATCCGGCCAATCGGCCCAACGCTCGTCTGTTTCTGAGGGAGCGAGTGGCATGCATTCTCGTCCGCTACGATTTCGAATGCCGCTGAACCGCGGGGATCTTTGAGGTCGCGGTCGACTAGAAGAACACAGCGTCCAAGGCGCGCCGCGCAGGCAGCAAGGCCCGTGGCCAGCGTCGTCTTGCCTTCGCCGGGCAAACTGGATGTCACAAGGATAACCAACGGCTCAACACTCGCACCAGCAGGCTGGAGCGTTGCCGCTGCGATCGAATAGATCGCCTGGCCGTATGCTGATGAAACTCCATCGAATAAAAAACCGGCTCTTCCGGGTCGCCGGTAAATAGAGGGAATATTCGGAACGAGGCCGATGCAGGAGACGCCGAGGACGTCAACTATGTCGCGTTCACTCCGCAGAGTGCGATCCATGCTCTCAAGAAAGAATGCGATTGCCGCTCCCAACGCAGAGAAAGCGATTAGTCCGGCTGGTATGAAGAGGATCGGGTTGATCGAACTGGGGCGCGTCGGCGCATGTGCCGTTGCGAGGATATGCGCCGCCACTGTCGAGTTATCCTGCTCCTCAGCTATCTCCTGCTTGCGCCGGAGGAGGTCGTTATAATGTTCCGCAGCGGAAGCGGCTTGACGCTCGAGAAAGCGAAGCTCGGCTTCAGAATCGAGACGGTCGGCGGCGCCGCTCTGCAGTGATTTCAGATATTGCTCCAGCATCGACGCTTGTGAGCGAACAACCTCAGCCTCGTTGTTTATCGGCGCCTGCAGACGCTCGCTCAAATCACCTGTCGCGCCCAGTTCTGGGGCCTGCACATCGCCAACCTTGGCCCTCCCCGCTTCGGCACCAGGAGGCGTATCGATAGCTGCTTCTCTTACCGCTATTTCGGACCTCGCGCGTGCAAGCTGCCGCCTCGTTTGGGCGATCAGTTCCGCATCAGCCTCGACACTATTTGTTCCATGGATGATGCGGAAAGATTGTACCCTCTCCTCCGCGTCCTGAGCCTTGGCTTTGACCTCCACGAGGCGCTGGTCCAGCCGAGCAGCCAAACGTTCGGCCGCCTGTCGGTTCCGGTCGCGCAGTTCTTTGATGTGGAGGTCTACGAACTGGTTCGCGATGACGGCAGTTTTTTCGGGACTCTTGCCCGTGTAACTCACGGAGATGATGCGGGAGCGGCGCTCTTGGTTGACTGTTAAGCCTGCTCTGAGTTCCCCGACGCTGGGAATACCCGGCCGTTCGTCACCACTTTCAGGTTTCGGATCATCCGGCACAGGAAAAATGCTTTTGATCGAACCAACGAGCGCATGGAGCCATGCCCGTAACTCTTCGATGGAGTTCCTTAGTGCCGACGTCTCTTCTCGCGTCTCAGACTGAAAGCCGGGGTAATCGTAAAGGCTGGCGCGCACCGAACGGAAGTGATCTTCGGAAGTTAGAATAGCGATCGCCGTATCAATCACAGTCGGATCGACGGTCTCGTAAATGGTCGAATGTGTCGCATCCCGCCCAGGGTCGATGACGATCTGAGCCGTCGCCGTGTACGAGGGCGGGGCTGCCAACGCGGCAATGACAGTCACAAAAGTACCGAGCCCTGCCATCGCGCCTATTAAAACCATGTGCCGTCTTATCATGTCGAGGAGTTTGGAGAACTGAGATCCAGGATCACGTCGCGAATCCGAAGGCGCCGGACCGTCTAACCGAGAATATCTCCCGTTTGGTGGCCTAACACGTTCCATAATTTGCGACCTCTATTTCGACAGTACGAGACAACTTCCGCGAGGATGCATAATTCAGCTCCTGCCTCGTCATTTGCGGCAAACCGAGCGTTAAAGCCTAAGGAGCCCTGTGTCGGGCGTCTTCATTCGTTCGGATGAGGTCGGCAGGCGAAAAGGCTCAGAAATCTGGCATCGACGGCGCGTGCTAGCTTCATACGATCGTCGCGACCAGAACCGCACGCATCGTTCGAACACACGAAGACAGCACTCCCTCAGTTCCATATCCTTTGGAGTAGTTCATCGAAACGTCGCACAAGTAAAGCTGCCTCTGTTGCTTTCAAAAGCGCCGGCATCACCCTAGCGCTAAGCCGTAAGGGCTAGGGAAGAGGGAGGATGAGATGAAGGTTGTCATTCAATGCGGGGGGAAGGGTACAAGATTGCGACCCTTTACGTCGGTCCTTCCAAAGCCTCTAATGCCGATCGGATCGAGACCGGTCCTGGAGCTTCTCTTAAAGTGGCTCAGGCGGAACGGGGTGCAGGATGTCTACATCACCACCGGCTACCTCGGACATCTCATTCGCAGCGTCTGCGGTGACGGCGCCCAATGGAACATGAGGATCTTGTACACGCAGGAAATTGAGCCGTTGGGAACGATCGGCCCGCTTTCCCTTCTTCGGGACGATCTCACCGAGCCATTTCTAGTGCTGAACGGCGACGTATTGACCGACTTGAGCCTGAACCAATTCGTTAGCTTTCATCACAAGCACTGCGCTCCACTGACGATCGCGACCACCGTTCGTTCACACAAGATGGATTTCGGCGTCATCGACGAGCAGGACGGATCCGTAAAGAGGTTCCGCGAAAAGCCAGCGCTGACGCACCTCGTCAGCATGGGCCTCTATTGCATGAATCCGACCGTTTTCGAGTTTATCCCGACAGGCGTTCCATTCGGCTTCGATGATTTAATCCTGCAGATGCTTGAGAGCGGCCAGGACGTGCGTGTCTTTCGGCACAAGGGCCTTTGGCTGGATATCGGGCGCGTCGAGGATTTCCAGAACGCTCAGGACATCGCCTGGGATGAACAGTCGGCCTCGATAGAAGCGGTTTCCGCAGCCTAACGCGGCGGCGCGCCAACCGGATCTGCGGGTACCCAACCGTCTTCACATGAGCCGAAGGAAGTGTCTCCATGCTGCTGGTTTCCGCGCCCATTGTAGGTGCTGAGGAAAAGGCCATGCTTTCCGAGGTCATCGACAGCGAATGGCTGACGATGGGAGATCGCGTGCGCGCCTTTGAGGAGGCGTTTGCCACGATGCATGGAGCGGAGGACGCTGTCGCCGTTAGCTCGTGCACGGCGGCCTTGCACCTGATCCTGCTGGCGCTTGGGGTGGAGCACGGTGACGAAGTGCTCGTGCCGAGCCTCACCTTCGTCGCTACCGCCAATGCCGTTCGCTATGTCGGTGCTGACCCCGTCTTTGTCGACATCGAGTCAATGGATGTGCCACTCATGTCCTTGGCCGAGGCGGAGGCGCGGTGCACCCCGCGCACGAAAGCCGTCATCCTGGTTCATTTTGCCGGATATCTACCTGACCGCGAGGCATGGCGTGCATTCGCTCGGCGGAGAGGGCTGCTGCTTATTGAGGATGCAGCGCATGCACCCGGCCTGAGGGAAGCCGGCACGTTCGGCGATGCAGCGGCATTCAGCTTCTATGGCAACAAGAACATGACGACGGCCGAAGGCGGTGCCGTCCTGGCACGGGATGGTGTCGTGCGCGAGGCAATCCGGCAGGCGCGCGCTCACGGGATGACTAGCACCACGCATCAGAGGCTGAATAGCCGTACGCCGCATTACGACGTCACCATGCTGGGCTTCAACTATCGCATGGACGAGTTACGCGCAGCCATCGGCCTGGCGCAACTGAAGCAACTCCAGAACTGGAACGGCATCAGGCTGGCATTGAGCTTGATCTACCGCCGCCTGATTGCGCTGGACTGTCCTTCGGTCCAAGTCCCGTTCTCCGGAAGCAATCTGTCCGCTTGTCATATCATGCCGGTTCTGTTGCCGTCCTTCGTGAACCGGCAGGACGTGATCGATTACCTTCGAGCCGCTGGGATTCAGACCACCATCCATTATCCCCCAGTGCACCTCCTGTCGCTCTACCGGCAGCTCTACCCGAACCTTCATCTGCCGCGAACCGAAGCCTTCGCCGAACGCGAGTTGACTCTCCCGCTACATCCTCGGATCAGCACATCCATGCTGGAAATGGTCGTCGCGCGTCTTGCAGAGGTGGTTCACAACAGGGCCAATACTGGAGCCGTGGCATGACAATGCAGCCAGTCGCATTGCAGAGGCCGCAAGCGCGAGCCGCCAGCCTGCTCGCGCAGCGGACGTTCGACATCCTCATCGCGGGAGCCGCGATGGTGCTCCTGGCTCCTCTGATGATTCTGGTCGCCGCCGCGCTCCTGCTAGAAGGCGGGCCCCCGATCCTCTTCGCCCAGATACGAGTCGGCGTCGGAGGGCAACCATTCCAGATGTACAAGTTCCGCAAGTTCCGCCCAGATTGCGGTACGGATGGCTGCCCGCTCACGTTGGACGGCGACAGTCGCCTCACGAGAGTTGGACAGATCCTCGCTGCGACCAAAATCGACGAACTGCCGCAATTGTGGAACGTGCTACGCGGCGAGATGTCCATCGTTGGGCCGCGCCCGGAGAGCTTGGACTTCGTTCATTGCTTTTGCGAAGAGTTCGAGGAAGTCCTGCAGTACAGGCCGGGGTTGATCGGCCCGAGCCAGGTAGTGTTCCGTAACGAACGGCAGTTCTATCCGCGAGATCAGGATCCGACGCAATTTTATCGCGACGTCCTGTTTCCGGCCAAGGCTAAGCTCGACCTTGCCTATTTCTCACACCGCAACGTCGCTTCCGATATTGCTTGGATGATCCGGGGGGCGTTGGCCGTCCTTGGCTGGGTCCCGTCGGTTGGCGCCGCTCTGGCAGAACGCGAGCGTCGCTAGCCCAACTGGGATCGTCGCACTTGACATGCGAAGCGCCGCAGGGGAGTTGTTAAATGCGGTATGACAAGAGCAGAGTGCTCATAACCGGAGCTGATGGGTTCATTGGATCGCATCTGACCGAAAAACTCGTCCAATACGGGAGCGAGGTCACGGCCCTTGCCCTTTACAACTCCTTTGACAGTTATGGTTGGCTCGACGATCTGCCCGAAACCATAAAGGAGAAGGTCAATCTCGTTCGCGGCGATGTGCGGGATACCAACTTCATTAGCAGTATCGTGCGGGATCACCAGTTGGTATTTCATCTCGCTGCTCTCATCGCAATTCCATATTCCTATGCGGCAGCCCAGTCCTATGTGGAGACAAACATCCTCGGCACGCTTAACATTCTTGAGGCCGCCCGGCAGGCAGGGACGGAGCGCGTGGTCGTTACCTCCACCAGCGAGGTCTATGGAACGGCGATCACGATGCCGATCGGTGAAGCACATCCTCTGAGGGCACAATCTCCCTATTCGGCGTCGAAGATCGGTGCGGATGCAATGGCGGAAGCATTCGCCCGTTCGTTCGGGCTTTCCGTTGTCATCCTGCGACCGTTCAACACGTTCGGGCCTCGTCAGAGCGAGCGGGCCATCATTCCCACAATTATTCGGCAGGCGCTCGACCCTTCCTGCTCGGCCATATTCGTGGGCGATACGACGCCGATCCGCGACCTCACCTTTGTAGGTGATACGGTTGCTGCGTTTCTTGCGGCAGGAAGCGCAGTCGGGATCGAGTTCGGCAGCCCCTACAATGCAGGCAGCCAGCGGGCGGCGAACGTCGCCGACATTATCGAGCTGGTCCTCGATATGACAAAGTGCAACAAGCCTGTCCGCACGGATGAAAGCCGCCTACGGCCGGTACATTCCGAAGTTCGAGCTTTGCTGGCGGACTCCTCCCGTTTCCAGCGCGAGACTGGATGGCAACCTGTCACCTCACTTCGGGAAGGTCTCGATCAGACCATCTCGTGGTGGCGCCACCGCTTTGAGCAAGGCCGGGTGCGGACGGAGAAGGGGTATATTACGTGACCGCGCCACGCGGCAGGCTCACGGCCCTGTTCCCGGCGGCTACACATGTCCGGTCCGGCCGATGCTCGGCCTGCAAGCGGCGGCCGCCGTGCCGCTGCGGGAAGCTCTCGCGTTGCACTTGACGGCACGTCGCGTCAACTGAGCCTCCTCGGCGCTCCGCGGAATAGGATTTCGAATGTATCGCACTCGCCATCCACAGCAGACATGGGAAGCTCCCGTGAATCGCAAATCGGTCGCCAGCCCCATGGCTTGCGTCATGGGCGATATGAATGTGGTTCGGCCCCTCGGACTGGTTGGTATTTGCTGCGCAGTTGTCGCGCCGCCCGGCAACCCGACCACCTACTCGCGGTTCGTCCGAGCGGTCCTACCCTGGCAGAGCTTCTCAAAGAATCTCGACGCGTTGGCGGACATGTTGCTGCGCTTCGGTGCGGCACAGCAGGAGCCCCCCGTCCTTTTCTTCGAAGAGGATTCCCATCTCCTGTTCACGTCAAGATACCGCGAAAGACTGGGGCAGGCCTTCCGCTTCATCCTGCCCGAAGCAACGTTGGTGGAGGACCTTGTCGACAAGGCCCGTTTTCAATCTCTGGCGGAACGCCTGAGCCTTCCCGTTCCGGCATCACGAAGGATCCGGCCAAGTCCGGACTCAGCGCCGGCTTCCATTGATCTGCGCTTTCCGGCCGTCATCAAGCCACTCAGGCGCCGGTCACCTTGGGAACTGATCTCTGGCGGTAGCAAGGCAATCGAGGTCGCCACAGAAGAGGCGTTCCGAGAACTGTGGCCCCGTTTGGCCAGCAACGAAATGGATCTCCTCGTCCAGGAGATGATTCCGGGGCCGGAAAGCTGCATCGAAAGTTATCATGTTTATGTTGATGATCGGGGCGAAATTGCCGGCGAGTTTACTGGCCGAAAAATACGAACTTATCCGCCGTCATGTGGTCACAGCACTGCGCTGGAGACTACGGATGCGGCGGATGTGGCATCGCTTGGCCACGCATTGGTTAAGAAGCTGGACCTGCTGGGCGTTGCCAAGTTCGATTTCAAACGAGATCCTGATGGTGAACTTCACCTCCTGGAGATCAACCCGCGCTTTAATCTTTGGCATGTCCTAGGCGCACGTGCAGGCGTCAACATACCAGCGCTGGTCTACGCAGATCTGACCGGTCAATCCCGGCCGCTTCCAGCGAAAGCCCGTCCGGGCGTCCGATGGTGCACTCTCCCTTCCGATTGGATTGCTGCTCGCACTATCGGGTTATCCCTGTGGTCGTGGTTGCCCTGGGTGATCCGCTGCGAGGTGACGTCGCATATGAATTGGGATGATCCGGTACTGCTGCACGCGGTATGGCATCGGGGCATGTCTAGCGTTAGCGAAAGACTTTCCCGCCTCATGCAGTCCTCACACCGGGGGGAAGCATGAGGTTGGCGATCATCTCCGATGTTCACTCCAATCTCGAGGCGCTCCGGGCGACTCTCGACGACATCTCGACACAGGGAGCAGACCGTATCGTATGCCTTGGCGATATCGTCGGCTACAATACGGACCCGGCAGAGTGTATAGCCCTGCTACAGGAATGCGGAGCCATATGCGTAGCCGGAAATCACGACAGGGCTGTCTGTGGACAGATCGTCACCGACGATTTCGGCTTTGTCGGCGCCCGCGCGATCTTCTGGACACGCCGGCGGCTCGGCCAGGAAGCAGTATCATTTCTGGCCGGACTGCCCCTCAAGGCTGAGATTGGCGACGCGGTGATCGCGGTTCACGGCGCACTGCACCCGGAGAAAAGCTGCGATACGGTTCGGCTAGACAATGACGAACAGCGCCGGGCAAGCTTCGAGGCACTCATGAACCACCCCTCAGGCATCCGGATCTGCGCCTTCGGACACACGCACCGCCTTGGCGTCTTCGAATGGCAGGGTTCCTCGCCGCGACAACTTCTTGGCAACGAGATCAACGTCAAGGAGGATACCTATTACCATATCAACCCGGGTTCAGTCGGAGAATCGCGGACCTCCGATCCACGCGCGACGTACCTAGTTCTGGATACCGCGCGCCAGGCCATCAAGGTGAGGCGCGTGGAATATGACTGGTTTGCTTCAATGGCAAAGAAACGGCGGGCGGGCCTGCTACCTCCCTTATCCACCCTTCCCGAGCCGCTCAAGGCAGCGCTGAGGCGATATCTCGTTGTTCTCGGCCTCTATGACGCCGTAAAGCGAAAGTGGGAAGTAAGTGAGTGATGTCAGTTTAACTGACGATGAGGCTGGTGGCTGGTGATCAGTAGTTATGACGCAGCCGACTGATCTGACCCCTTCAAACTGGGCCACTTTTGATTAGCGTTTTCTGAGGTCTTTCCTGGCAGGGAAAAAGAACGGAAGCACTCCTCAATACCCGTGAGCGCAAACTGCCCCCGCGAAAGCTGGCGGAGCGGCTGTTACCGACGCAGGTGCAACGCGGCAGCAAGCGTGACTTCGGCGTTCCGCTTCGCGCCTGGTTCCAGCGGCCGAGTGGGCAAACGTTCGAAGGCGCGCCGCTTCTGGGATGTGACGTACGTAGAACGCATCATCGCGGCCCACATCTCGCCGGGTAGGCGAGACTTCGCGCCGCTGCTATGGCGGTTTCTCTCTTTCTGGATGCGTGGTCGCGCACCTATCTGGACAGTGATGCGTTCTTACAGGGGCCGCCTCTGCACGGAAAGCCACCCACGGCGCATGAACAAGCGGAATACCAACCCCACTGTGCCAACGGAGGCGGCATGACAAGAGCGATTTCATTCGGTGGAGACTTGGCGGCGACGTTACCTAGAAGTTCGGAGGAAAGGAGCGGCTTCCGCTTCGACGCCGTCAACGCGACCTTCAGGGATTTATTGAATAGCAGGTGTGCCGTGTGACGGCCGAGGAACGAGCGATACCGTATAACGGTACTTGCCTGAGGCCAGCTTCGGAATGGCGTCGACGAACTCGAAGGTCACCTGACATGCGGATCCCGTAACGCGCTGCAGCGAACTACGGATCTCCTCCAGAGTACCCTCCGGCGGCGGCGCGGATAGGACCATCTTAACCAGGATCATGTTATAGTCTTGCTGGATGATCTGGGTCTTCCTCAGCCAGCCAGAGTTATGCACAACTCCGACGAAATGTATGAAGAAGTTTCCGGGGATGGTCGAGCCGTCCTCGCGCACAAAGGCGTCCGTTATGCGTCCAGTTACTGTCGCCAGCCTTTCGAGGGAGGGCGTCGGGGTTGTGACCGCATCTCCGACCACCGCGCGGTCGCCGATCCGGTAGCGAATAATCGGCATGGCATAGTTGGTCAGGCATGTGACCAACAGGTCACCTTCCTCACCCGGGCCACACGGCTCACCTGCGTCATCTACGACCTCAACGAAGTGGGTATAGGTGAAAACCTCCATCCCTGCTCCGGCTTCGCGCTCACCGGCCAAGTTGCCGACTTCTCGTGAACCATATCGATTTAGTACCGGGCAGTTGAAGGCACGCGTGACTTCTTCGCGAATGAAGGGATAGAGTGTGCCGGCGCTCGTGACGACGCTCCTGACGGGGGGGAGTTTGATACGCTCGGCATTGATGTAGCGCGCAAGCTCGTAGATGCTCTCGGAATAAGCTTCGATGATGACAGGGCGCACGCGCTGAATTACTCTTGCGTAGTTTTGCATGCGCTGTCTGCTTAGATCGAAGGAGTTGAGGAACGCTCGGTTCCGCATGAAGTTGCTAAGTTTGTTGCGCCATCCTACGGTACCGAACAGTACGTCGCGGTCCGACCCCCAAAGCTTGACGAACGGCTCTCCGGGGACCTTTCCCGCCCAAGAATAGTGCATCTCGGTCGCTGCCTGCCCCATGTCATCGTAGTAGCGGTCCTGCAGCAATGACACCGGCTCTCCACTGCTTCCGCCCGAACTGTTCTTATGCCACGCCCTCAAGGGGAGATCATCGCTCTTCAGCAGTTCGAATTTCGCGCGCAACATGTCCCTGGTAAGCTCCGGCACGTGCCGAAAGCGTTCGAGATCCACGTGATCGCCGTGCACCACGCCAGTCATTGTCAGCACATCGCGGTAATGCGGCACGTTGCGGGCAGCGTGCAACAACAGCTGCGAAAGCCGTTCCCGCTGTGCCTCTCGCTGCCTTGCGATCGGCCAGCTATAGAATTCGCTTAGGAATGAACTATAGCGGGGGATCGGATTGTGGGAGATCCGTGCGTCGTATACTGTCAAGATCGGTGCACGCCAGTTAAGCATGTAATCTCCGATCCAGGACGCTCCACAGCAGATCCCGATCCGAACGGCTCAAGCTCCAAGTATAGGCACCGATACTATACACGACAGCAATCGCTGTCGCCATTGCGCCGAGAGTCAGCCAACTCGCCGGCCACCAAAGCTGTGAAATGAGCCTGCCGGCGCAGCCGATAGCTAACGTGCCGAGTGCCCCGGCTGTCAAAGGCGCATAGAACGACCACCAGGAAAGACGCAACAGAACCGCGCAGTAGCAGGACAAGAACAGACAATTCTTAACCGTCCACACGATGGCCGCGGCTGCCGCGATCCCGGCTACTCCCCATCCGCTCCAGCGTGCAAGCACTATCGCCAAGCCGATGTTCGCGAAGCCGAGGGCGAGCGTGAGCAACCCTTGCACTTTGACCTTGTTGTACGCCGTCACAACGTACAAAAGCGGCCTGATCGCCAGGTTGACGGCCAAATGGCCAACGAGAAGGATCAGCAGCACGTCCAGTTGAGCAAACTGGGGACCAAGCCACAGATGCAGCAAAGGCCCGGCAAATCCGCACAGCAGGCCAACCGGCAGGGCTAGTGCTATCCCAAGGAGCTTGACGGAATGACAAGCGATCCGCCGCATTCCCTCGATGTCGTCTACGGCGTAGCGCGCCATTATTGCCGGACTTAACACAGCGACGACGGCCTCCGTGAGCATATGTATCATAGCAGGGAAGAGCAACACGGCGCCGTATCGGCCGGTCATCTCGGCGCCGAACATGGCGTTTACGATCAGGAGGTCCACCTGCATCAGCAGGAGTGCGCCGCTCTGGTTGACAGCTGACCAGCCGCCCAAACTCGCAAGTGCCCGAAATCGATGACGGTCGATAGCGCGGTAATTGAGATGCAACTCCGGCGTCAAGCGTCTCCAGACGACTATGTCGCCCGCAAGCCCGATCATGGCGGCGATGATGAAAGCCGCCGCGACTTGCCAGAGGGTTGCCGGCCAGACCATGAAACAAAGCGCTATGATGCCCATGCGGGTCAGCATCGTCAGTGAGTTCACGATGTTTCGCAGGTCGAAGCGATGTCTGATCACGCTCGAAACACCGAAATTGCTGCTCAGAATTGCCACGAGGAACGCAGCGCAAACGCTTGCAAACAGAAACTGGCTCGCAGGCTCCAGCCCGGCCGGAACATTGAACAGCACCGGCAGGAAATAGGTCAGAATACCTACCAACACCAACAGGGCGCTACAAGCAATTATCGAAAGCGCCAGGGCCGTGTTGAAAGTTCGGTTGGCGCTGGCGTCGTCGCCTTGATTGAGGTCTATCGCCAGAAAACGAGTATTCGAGACGTTCAGGCTGGTTCCGACCAACGCTCCATACATCACAAGGGAGTTTGCTAGCGCAATCATCCCGTACGCTGCCACGCCGAGATGACTTACCAGAAACGGAACATACCACAGCATGAGCACTGTGTTCAGAACGATGTAGCAAACATTGAAAGCCACATTGCTGACGAAGCGAACTTTCGCGACGTCAGTTATAGACTTACGGGTGATGCCGGCATTCGACATGATTCCCACCCTGCTGCCTCGTTGGACCACTGTCCTGGGCCAAAGGAAGCTATCCAAACGTCCGTGACACAGCACGGCGCGTATGGGGCGCCAAGATCGGAGCAAAATCCATATCTTGAGTTTGACGCGCAAAACCGGATCCCGCAAGTCATTTCAAGTCTGACACGTGTCAAGTGATGAAAGTATCGAAGCGCCGTTTAGCCTCGGCTTCAAGCACCGTCACCGAAGCTTCACGATGCGAAACGCACCTCAACGCGTTTAACCCACCTAGCAACGATTTGCTGGGAAACATAGGTATCGGCCAAACGCCGCGCTGGGCCATCCCCTCCTGAAATTCCGAGATCAAGTTGTTCTTCCGCAGGTACATGTGTCGTTGCTGGAGACAAAACTCCTCCCAAAGCCTGCCAAGATGAGCTGCATCTGCGAGAGCCATGTTGAGATTGTCGAGACAGGAGAACTCACGTTGAGATTCTTGCTTAGAAAGCATGCTAACGCCAGAGTTTGGCGAGTAGCAGTGAACAATCGGCTCACCAATAATTCTGTTATGCTCGACATCTAGAAGAAGGGATGCCGCCATTCCCGTATTCCAGTCACCAGACTTGCTGGGCCAATAGAAAAGAAAGTTCCCAAGCCCATAGAATATTGGTTTGTTCTTGTAGGTCTCATATGCACTTATCACGTGTGTATGATGATATATAACAGCATCTGCGCCAAAATCGGCATATAGGCGGGCCCTTTTAATTCGCTCCGGAGAAGGCAGCGGAAAATATTCCGAACCCCCGTGAATTATAACAATTACGAAGTCAGATACGGTCTTTTCTTCTATTATCCAGTAATAAAGCGACGAAATATCTTCTTTCACCACACCCGCGCGCCCCGCCTCCACGACGCCAAATTCTTGCTCCGCGACATTTATTAGCGAAGCAGAAGTCCCTTGTGCGACGTAGCGAAGCCGATGAGGCGCTTCCGCCCCTTTCATTCCCGCACCCAGATGCTCGATATTGTTCTCACCGAGGGCACCCAATGTGTCCTCAAGTCCGGAGATGCCGAAATCCATCATGTGATTATTAGCGAGCGTTGCCACGCCCAATCCGCTCTGAGCTATAACGGGCAGGAGATCCTTATTCCCCCTGAGCGCAGGGCCTACCTTCTTTTCACTCTTCTTTTTTGAAGTTATTGGTGACTCGAGATTGAAGATATTCAGGTCTGCCGCACTCAAAAACCTTCTCGTAGAGCAAGAAAAAATGGCCGAAGAGCCAGGCTGTCTTGCAAGCTCGTTGATGGGGTCCGTCAGCACGAGATCGCCGAGTACATTGATTTTGATCATCGAATAGCCCCGCGTTTAGTAGACACCCTCGGCCCCCATGTTCTGCTGCTCGAAATCGTGAGACAGCATTCCATTCCTAACGTGGCTGCGTTTTGGGTTGTAGAGCGTCTCGATCTGGTCGGACATCACTTTGCACCCTTGGCGAAGTACGCGGCAGCTTTTTTAAGTTGTCGAAACGCTCAGGCGCCGACCAGCGTTCCGTACATGACAAGGGTATTTGCTAGCGCAATCATCCGCGCGCGGCGACGCCGAGGTGACTTACCAGAAACGGAACATACCACAGCATGAGCACTGTATTCAGAACGATGTAGCAAGCATTGGAAGCCACATTGCTGACGAAGCGAACTCTCGCGACGTCAGTCATAGACTTACGGGTGATGCCGGCTTTCGACATGATCCCCACCCCGCTGCCTCGTTGGGCCACCGCCGAGGCCAACGCAAGCACTCCAAGCATCCATGATACAGCGCGCGGTACGTACGGGACGCCAAGATCGCAATAAAAAATCTATATCTTGAGTTTGACGCGCAAATCCGGATCCCGCAAGTCATTTCAAGTCTGAGAGCCCAACGGAAAACTATGTCGGGTGATTTCAGAAGGTTATATTTCTCCACGGTTTGCGAAGGCAGCGGAGGATCGGTTGACCGGACCGAAATCACCCCAGAGCACATGACCGACGAAACCAGCACCACGCAAACGATTGTGGACTGACTTGAACCAGCTCAATCTGAAGTTACAAAGGACACACACAAAAGCCAACTTCCCCCACATCCTGGGGCCGAGGCAGCACCACGGTTCAATCCGTGTCCGTCACACGGCCTAAAGAGTCGTGACATCCCACAAATTGCACTGGGAGCTATTCGACATCTCGCCACGACGTAATACTTAAGGGGTATTTGACCGCATTTATAAAAAATAGTACATCTTCAGTTTACTGCAAAATCAGCAAGGAAATATTTCCGCCGGAAGATAATCATGGCGCTGAAAGTGTGACTCTGCGTAAATAACGGGCAGGCAAAAGGACTGCCCCGGCGCATCCTTCGCTGCCTGCCGCGAAGTGGAAAGAATTGGCAACTACTGATGGTAGACCTGAGGTTGGAAAAATGGAATCCTCCAGTCGTAATGCCGGCAGTTGGGCGGTAAGACCGCACGCGGCTCTCGGTCAGCACGATGGCGCTCTAGATACCGCCGCAGCAACTCAACAGTCGGGCGCCAGAGCGGAAACCATTCCGCACTCGGTTCAGCGGATGATGAATCGTATCGGTTGTGGCTACGTCGCCCTGAATAGAAACAAGAGAGTAGTAGAGTGGAATGCCAGCACACGAGCTGTTCTAGGCATCGCCGACACACCGGATCAGATCTCCGCAGGGCTACGGCGATTGATTGGTGGCTGGGAGAACGTTCTGCCCGGCTCGATCTTGTGGGTAGTCATGTCCTTCCGTGAAGGGCGTCCCGTGATGTTCAGCGAGCGAGCAGAGGGCGTCTCGGACGGCGTGAGTATAGTCGCGCTGCTCGACCGAACCGTTCGGCCGGAACCGAATCCGCTGACATTGCAGGAAATCTTTGGTTTGACGAGCGCCGAGACCCGCCTTGCTATCGAGATCGCGCGCGGAGGCGCTCCCTTGGAGATCGCTCGAAGCCATCGCCTTAGCCGGACGACGATCCGCTCCCAACTGGCTTCGCTTTTCGCAAAAACGGAGACAAACCGCCAGGCCGAGCTTGTCGCGTTGCTGGACCGCATCTCCGTCTTACCCTGAATTATCCTGAATCAATGAGGCACAACAAATCCGGAGGGCAAAATCCGGAGGGCAGCCGGATGAAACTGGAAAGAGAAGTCTATGCCGACGTCAATTGGCCGCTCCTTGATTCTTTCCGGGACCGAACTTTCTCGCAGCGAAAGGCGTGGATTGATTTCGTTTGCGAGACCCAATCCGGGGAACCGGTTGTGGCTCGAATTGACAACGCCGGCGTGACCGTCGGGTTTTTTGTAGGCGTGCTCATCCGGCGGATGGGTTTCCGAATACTGGGAAGCCCATTCCCAGGCTGGACGACCCCGTACATGGGATTCAACCTGCGGCATGACGCGTCCAGAACCGATGCAGTCGACGCGCTCATCCCCTTCGTTTTTTCTGAGCTAGGCTGCCAGCATCTGGAAATCTCGGATCCCTATCTGGTCGGCGAGCACTTCAGAGATGGCAGAGTCAAAGCGCAACTCGTCCGAACCTTTCGATCAAACCTTCTAAAGACAGAGGACGAGCTTTTCGCCAGTATGGACGGAGGAGCATGCAGGAACTGCATCAGGAAAGCTGCGAGGTCCGGAGTCGTCATCGAGGAAGCTGCACCGGATGGATTTGCGGCAGAGTACTTCAGTCAGTTGGAAGACGTCTTCGCCAAGCAGAATATGCGGCCAACATATGGCATGGATCGCGTAGAGGCTCTTATCAGACACGTCTACCCGACCGGAGACCTCCTTCTCTTGCGCGCGCGTAATTCAGATGGGCAGAGCATTGCCACAGGTATATTTCCTGGATTTAACGATATTTCCTATTTCTGGGGAAACGCTAGCCTTCGTGAACATCAGATCGTGCGACCGAATGAGCCCATGCTTTGGTATGCAATGAAGTACTGGAAGCGCCGTGGTGTGCATTGGTACTACTGGGGCGGCGACGGAGCCTACAAGAAAAAATATGGTGGCGACCCGATAATCTACCCGCAGTTTAGGGCATCGTCGAGCGTTGTTATATCGATGCTTCGAGATGTTGGGAGAACATTGTACTATGCACCCCGTGATTGGAATCGCCGGATCTTCAAATCGAGATCGGGTTGACCGTTCGATCTCCTTGTACCGCGTTGCCGATGGCAGGAATGACCTTAGTCGTGGACGATGATTTCGAGGGCATAAGGAGACCTGAATGGAGAAGCTATGCTGGCCAGACGGAAAGTCCTTCGCGTTCACGGTGTTCGACGACACTGACCGTGCAACTCCCGGGAACTTTGAGAAGGTTTATGACTGCCTGCGCGATAACGGCCTTCGCACGACCAAGTCTGTTTGGCCAATTCGCGGCCCCCAAACTTCAAGACTAGGCGGGGCTACCTGTGAGGACCCAGTTTATTTGGAGTATATCCGTGAACTTCTCCGCGATGGATTTGAGATAGGCTTCCACGGTGCAACCTACCACAGTTCAGAGCGAGCCACTATCGCGCACGGCCTTGAATACTTCCACGAGTTGTTCGGCAGCTACCCTCGAACCATGGCTAATCATGCGGAATCCGCCGAGAACATTTATTGGGGAGATGCTCGGCTGAGTGGGATCAGGAGGCAAGCATATCGGCTTCTTCACTTCAAAAGGCTCCGTTTCTATGGTCATTGTGAAAAAAGCCCTTACTTTTGGGGGGATCTTTGCCGCGATCGTATAGATTATGTGCGCAACTTCACTACCGGGGATATAAATACATTGAAGGCCTATCCTTGCATGCCATATTACGATCCGCAGCGGCCTTTTGTGAAGCAATGGTTCTCATCGTCTGAGGGACCGAATGTCCATTCGTTTCTTCGCGTCATATCGGAAGCAAACCAAGATCGCCTGGAGGCTGAGGCCGGCGCCTGCATCATGTACACGCATTTCGCAGCTGGTTTCCAGGATACGAACGGAAATCTCAATCAGCGATTCAGGGAACTTATAAGACGTCTTGCCTCGAAGAATGGCTGGTTCGCACCAGTCGCCACGTTCCTCGACTATGTTCGGCAACAGCGTGGCGAGCACGTCATTGACGCAGCGGAGCGTGCCAGGATGGAACGCGAATGGATCAAGCACAAGATTTGGACTGGAACATCGTAGGATGTGCGACGAGGCGGACCAGACTATGCCACCCGACGAGGTGGTCGTGTGCTTGGCGGACGTAAGAATTGGCTGTGGCGCGCCGTCGACCAAAGCGAAGCGGGCCGAAAGCTCTGCCTGGCGATCACATAGCATTTCTGCTCAATCCCAATCGGTAAAGGCAACGCCACCCTCGCGTTCTTCGGGCGCATAGGTCGCATGGTCATTCACGGATCAATTTGTCGCGCAGAATCCCCACAAGATTTTCTTTCAACTTATTGAATAGCATTGATAAATTCGATTTCAACGGGTACTGTTACTGCGCGGGCCTTGCCCCAGGTTCGGGTGCGTCGTTCGATGATAGTGGATTCAAACAGGCAGACGTCATGAAGCATCATGCTTCCAAAACCAAGAAAGCACGAACGGAGCATCGGCCGATGAAAAGGCATCAAGACCATGCTGAAGCGCGGAAGGAACCGCCCGAGGACAATCGTTCGACTCCCGAAAGTGATCTGCGCGACTTTTCGACGTCGCTTCCCATGTCCCTCTTGCGCGCCCGGGAAGCGGTAATGCGCCATTTCCGAATGTCGCTGCGCGAACACCATGTCACCGAACAGCAATGGCGGGTAATGCGGGCGATCAGCTCGGCCGGAGAGGCCGATGTCAACGATTTGGTTCGCCTGACTTTCCTGCTCGGCCCAAGCCTGTCGCGAATCCTGCGCACGCTGGATGCATCTGGACACATCAAGCGCCGTACCGATGAGGATGATCAACGCCGAAGTGTGTTGTCTCTCACCGAAAAGGGCCAGGAACTCATCCGCCAGCACACGCCTCAGTCAGCGCAAATATATCAAAGGATAGCCGAGGCCTATGGAGAGCAAAGGCTGAAACTGCTCCAGACCATGCTGGCGGAGCTGGAAACATCCATGAACAGCTTCAACATCTTGCCGGACACGGAATACGCTGCAGGCGATGTCATCCGGTGAGCATATAGCTGCCGTCACCGAAATGCTCCGATGCCGGCACCTCAACTCAAAGACAGAGCGCAGGTTCAGGGTCTGCACTCTGTCTCTCGTGAAAGTTTATGGGCAGTGGCTAACCGGCTTCAGCCCGCCGCGCGCATCTTCAGATAGTCGCGATAGTTGCTGGTCTTGAGATTGACGGCGCCGTCGCTTTCTTCCATTTGGACCGAAAGGCCCAATGGTCTGCGCGCCATCAGGTCCGCTAGGTGTTCCTTCACATTCGCGAAAACTCTTTCGCCCGCAGCTTTTCGGTCAGCCTCGCTTCGTCCGGATGCGATGCGCAGCAAAACATGCACGAAGGCGTTGTCGGGATGACCGTCGACGATCAGATAGTTGTCGACGCGAACGCCGCGCGTTCGTGCACCGGCAAAAGGAAAGATGCTTCCGTCATCGATCAACGCCTTCTGCACGTTTTCGAGCAGTTGCGGCACATCAATCTCTTTTTCGATGTTGGCGGAGTATTCGACCCAGATATGGGGCATGTTCAATGTCCTCTGATGTTCAGCGATTGGCGGAAAGGGCGGCGGCGACCGCGGCGTCCGGATCGCAGGAATGGCCGAGCGCCTGCAGGGACCGGCCGAGATAGAGCAGATCCGTCATCACATCGCCGATGGAAAACGCCCCCATGGTGCCGATGCGGATGACCCGGCCCTGTAGCTTGTTGCGGGCCCCGGCGATGGCGGTGTTGTAGGTTTCCAGCATGTACTTGACGACATCGCCGCCCTTGATGGCTTCTGGCAGTCCACCCACCACCACCGTAGGCGAGTAGCAGGCAGGGTCGCCGAAGGCTTCCAGGCCAAGTGCCACGAAACCGGCGCGCATAGCTTTCGACAGGCGAAGATGACGCGCATAGACCCGCTCGATGCCCTCTTCATGCATGAGGCGCAACGCCGCATGCAGGCTCTGCACGAGCGAGACTGCCGCCGTGAAGGCCGTCTCGTTCTGATCGACGACCGGTAACGCCTTGCGCAGATCCCAGTAGAAACGCGGGCAGCGATCGTCTCGCTCCACCACGGCGCGCGCCTTTGCGCTCAGGCTGAGCAGGCCAAGGCCGGGCGGACACATCAGGGCCTTCTGCGAGCCGGTGGCGATGACGTCAACGCCCCAGTCGTCCTGGCGCATCTCCGCGCCGCCGATGCCGCTGACACTGTCGACCACCAGAAGCGCCGACGTTTTGGCGGTAACGTCGCCCAGGGCACGCAGGTCCGCCAGCGCGCCGGTCGAGCTTTCGTTATGAACGACGAGGACAGCGCGATAGTCGCCACCGCCCAGACGCCGGCGCACCGCTTCCGGGTCCGGCGCCTTACCCCATTCGATGTCGAGTACATCGACCTCGGCACCAAGGGCGCCCGCGATCTTGGCGAAACGTTCGCTGAACTGGCCATTGACGCAGGCAAGGACCTTCTCGCCGGGCGCCAGAACGTTGACGAGCGCCGCCTCCATCGCACCGGTGCCGGAACTGGATTGCAGGATCACCGGCTGTGTGGTCCCGAAGAGCGGGCGCAGCATCTCCTGCACCTCACCCAGAATGACACGCATTTCCGCGCCGCGATGATTGATGATCGGTCGCGACCCAGCCAGCCGCACCGCTTCGGGAATGGCGGTCGGGCCGGGAAGTCTCAGGCGATAGGGAAATTCGGTCTGGGGAAGCGCTGTCATGTCGGACACTCTTTGGATTGGCTCTCGGCCTTCAGTGAATGATCTGCTGGAGGAACTGCCGCGCCCTCTCGGTCTGCGGGGCGGTGAAGAAGGCGTCGGGGTCTGCCACTTCGGTGATCTGGCCCTGACAGACGAAGACCACCCGGTCGGCGACCGCGCGGGCGAAGCCCATTTCATGGGTCACGCAGACCATGGTCATGCCGGTTTGGGCGAGTTCCGTCATGACATCGAGCACTTCCTTCACCATTTCCGGATCGAGCGCCGAGGTTGGCTCGTCGAAGAGCATCACCTCGGGCTCCATCGCCAAAGCCCGCGCGATGGCGACGCGCTGTTGCTGGCCGCCGGAAAGCTGATTGGGATATTTGTGTGCGTGCTCGGCGATATGAACGCGCTTCAGAAGATCGAGCGCGGCGGCTTCGGCATCCGCCTTGCGCTTGTGGCGCAGCTTGATCGGTCCGAGTGTCAGGTTCTGCAGAACGGTCATATGAGGAAAGAGGTTGAAGGACTGAAACACCATGCCGACGCGCTGGCGGATCTTCTCGATCCCCGCACCGTCATGGCGCACCAGATCGCTGCCCACGCGGATTTCGCCGCGCTCATACCCTTCCAGCCCGTTGACGCAGCGGATGATGGTCGACTTTCCCGAACCCGAAGGCCCGCAGATGACGATCTTCTCGCCGGCTGTGACCTCCAGGTTGATACCGTTCAACACCTGAAAACTGCCGTACCATTTGCTGACGTGGCGCAGGTTGAGCAGGGGGGCTTGCTGCGAAGGCTTGCCTGTCATCGTTGATCCGCTTTCTTCAGTTTGGTTTCGATGCTGCGGCTGTACAGCGACAGCGAGAAGCTCATGAGCCAGAACACCACCCCGACGACGAAATAGCCTTCCGTCTGGGAGCCGGCCCAGTTCGGGTCCGAAGCGCCGGCGGTGACGATGTTGAGCAGATCGAACAGCCCCACGACCATGACCAGCGTGGTGTTCTTCAGGAGCGAGATCGTGGTGTTCATGATACCGGGGATGACCTTGCTCACCGCCTGCGGCAGGACGATGTAGACCATCGTCCGCCAGAACCCGAGACCGATGGCCTTGGCGGCCTCGTATTGTCCCTTCGGAATGGCTTGCAGCCCCCCGCGAATGACCTCGCCCATATAGGCGGCTTCGTAGAAGATGATGCCCACAACGGCGAGCGCCAGCGCATTGGGTTTCATACCGGTCGGCAGGAAGAAGGGAAGCATCACGATAGCCATGAACAGAACCGTGACGAAAGGCACGCCCCGGCAGAATTCGATGAAGCCGATGCACAGCCAGCGCACGACGGGCATTTCGCTTCGCCGGCCAAGTGCCAGCGCGGCCCCGATCGGCAACGACAACGTGATGCCCGAGACTGCCAGCACGAGGGTCAGCATCAGCCCGCCCCAGCGGTCCGTGGGTACGAAGGGAAGGCCGGCGAAACCGCCAAGCAGCAACCCCGCGCAGAAGAACGGATAGATCAGGATCATGAACGCCCCGATCCAGCGTTTGCCGGGCGTGCCCGGAATGAGCAGCGCCGCGATGCCGGCAGCGAGCGTCGCGAAAGCCATGTTCACGCGATAGCGCTCTGCTTCGGGATAAAAGCCGTAGACGAACTGCGGCCAGCGTTCATGCACGAAGGCCCAGCAAGCTCCGCCTGCGGCGCAGTCGGCACGGCTGGTGCCCGTCCATGTGGCGTCGAACAGCGCCCATGGCACGATGTTCGCGACAATAGCGACAAGCGCCGTCAGCACGACGAGGTTGACGACCAGGGCCCAATGCGTTGGCCACAGATTCGTTCTTGCGAAATCGAGCATCCGGCCTGAGACGGACCGGCCTTCGGTTCTGATGGGGGACAGCACTGCGCTCATCGTTCCACGATCCGGGTCATATGATTGAAGACGTTCAGGAGAACCGTGATGGCCAGACCGATCAGCAGATAGGTCCCCATGGTCATCATCACGATCTCGATCGCGCGGCCGGTCTGGTTCATGGTGATGCCGGTGAACACGCCGACGAGATCGGGGAAACCTATGGCCACGGCAAGGGAGGAGCCCTTGAGAATGTTGAGGTACTGGTTGCCGAGCGGCGGTATAAGGACTCGAAGGGCCTGCGGGATGATGATGTAGCGCAGTGTCTGCGACCAGCCGAAGCCGATGGCTGCTGCCGCCTCCCTCTGGCCGCGATTGACGGCCTCGATGGAAGCCCGGACAAGTTCGGCGATGAAGGCGGCGTTGTATATCGCCATGGCGAAGACGAGCGCGCTGAGCTCCGGTACGAAAACCCATCCGCCGATGAAGTTGAAACCCTTCAGTTGCGGCATGTCGATGGAAAGGGTGCTGCCCGAGAGGAACACGACGGCAACGGGCAGAAGCACCAGTGCGGCCAGAGACGGCAACCACGCATTGAGCGGACGCCCGATCTCGTCGGAGCGGCGTGTGATCGAAACATAGAGCGCAATGGAAGCGGCGATCGCGCAGATTACACTGATCACCCACAAAAGCGGGCGGTCGGAATGGATGGCAGGAATGTAGATGCCGCGATTGGTCAGGAACGCCACGTCGAACAGGCCGGCGGCCTGCTTGGGGCTAGGCATGTTGCGAAGCGCAACATTGTACCACAGCATGATGTGCAGAAGCTGGGGCAGGTTGCGCACGATTTCGACATAGAGAACAGCTGTCTTCGAAAGGGCCCAGGTCGAGGACAAGCGCGCGATGCCGACGATGAAACCGAGGATGGTGGATAGCACTATAGACAGTATCGTGACCAGCAGCGTGTTGGTCAGCCCGACCAGGAACACGCGCATGTAGTTGTCGCTGGCCGAGAACGGGATCAGCGAGAAGGAAATCTCAAAGCCCGCCTCCTGGCGCAGGAAATCGAAGCCCAGCGACAAACCGCGCTGCGCCAGATTGCCCTTCAGATTGCCGAGCGCCACATAACCGACGGTAACCAGCGCAGCGACGATCAGAAGCTGCACCAGCCAGCGCCGCACGGCGGTACTTTCGAGAATGCCACCATACCCAGTCGCGAGAGATGTCGGCTGTCCGGACATGTCTTGATCCCTTTGAATGAACCCTGAGGCGCCCCCGCATAGCGAGGGACCGTGCGCGGGCGGCCGTAGCCGCCCGCGACAGAAGCTATCGACCTATCAGCGGATCAGCGGGGTGTGCAGCAGCCCGCCATTCTTCCACAGCGCATTCAGGCGGCGTTCGAGCTTGACCGGGCTTTCGTCGCCCAGATGGCGGGAGAACATCTCGCCGTAGTTACCGACCGTCTGGATCGTGTTCAGCGCCCAGTCATTGTCGAGGCCGAGCTTAGCGCCGAAGTCGCCGGTCTTGCCGAGCAGGCGCTGCACCTCCGGAGAGGGCGAGGTGTCACGCATCTCGATCGCGTTCTTCGAGGTCACGCCATATTCTTCGGCAGCGATCTGGGCATTGAGCACCCACGCCACCACGTCTTGGAAGCGGTAATCGTCCTGACGCACGACCGGGCCGATCGGCTCCATGGAGATCATCTCCGGCAGCACGACCCACTCATCCGGGTTCGGCATTTTGGAGCGCGCCGCAGCCAGGGCACTCAGAACGTTGGCGTAGACGTCGCAGCGCCCTTCGATCAGGTTCTTCTCGTTCTGGTCGCGCGAATTGGCGGCGACCGGCGTGAAGGAAAGGGAATTGTTGCGGAAGTAGTCCGAAAGGTTCTGCTCGTAGTTGGAGCCGGCCGAAACGCAGATTGAAGCCCCATCAAGCTCCAGCGCGCTTCCCACGCCGAGCGACTTGCGTGCGAGGAAGCCCTGGGAATCGTACAGATAGGCGCCAGCCCAGGAGAGGTTCATCTCGACATCCCGAAGGAAGGTCGCTGTGGCGGTGCGCGCCAGAAGGTCGATGCCTCCGGACTGCAGCGTGGTGAACGCGGTCTTGATGTCGAGGGGGACATACTTGACCTTGTTGGCATCGCCAAGAATGGCCGCGGCCAGACCACGGCAGAAATCCACCTCGAAACCAGCCCAATTACCGCTGGCGTCAAGCGTGCTCATGCCGGTCTGTACGCCAGTGGAAACGCCGCAGTTGAGCTGTCCGCGCGCCTTGATGGCGCCCACAGTGTCCGTCTGCTGCGCATTTGCGCTGCCCGCAATAGCGAAAGCAGCCGTCAGGCCGATGGCAACCCATTGAATTGATTTAAGCATTCCTGTCCTCCCAGATTTTGGCTTCAGGCGTGGAGCTTGCGGCGACCGGTGGTGTGTTCATGAATGATGAACCTGCCCCACCGAACCGCCGCAAGCGATGGCTATTCACAAAGCATATAACATGTTATATATCAAGTTAAATTTAACCCTCGAAGTTGGGCTGAAGCTGCATCGAAATTCCACGGGGCAGCGCGGCGCCAGGCTTCCGGCAATTTCAGGAGTGGAAATTGAACCTCGTCACATTCACGGCAGATGGCCGAAGCTATTGGGGGGCAACCGTCGACGGCGGGGTGCTTGCACTGTCCTGCGACTTTCCGCAATGGGCGACCCTGCGCAACGTAATCGCTGCCGGTGCCGGTGCCGTCGCGCAGGTTCTCGACGCTGCGCGCGGCCGTCAACCCAGCCACGCCGACGGCGCCTACACGCTGCAGATTCCGGTTCCCGATCCAGGCAAGATCATCTGCGTCGGTGTGAACTTCCCCGACCGAAACGCTGAGTACAAGGACGGGCAAGCCGCGCCCACCAACATGTCGCTGTTCCCGCGCTTCGCCAGCAGCTTCACCGGCCACGGTTCGCCTTTGATCCGTCCCGCGGAAAGCGAGCAGCTCGATTACGAAGGCGAGATCGCGATCGTCATCGGCAAGGCCGGCCGCCGTATTCCTCAAGATGAGGCGCTCTCCCACATAGCGGGCCTCACGCTGTGCAACGAGGGCACCATCCGCGACTGGACGCGCCACGCCAAATTCAATGTCACGCAGGGCAAGAACTGGCAATCTTCCGGCAGCATGGGGCCGTGGCTGGTCCCCTTCACCGATGCGGCGCAGATACTCGACATCGGCCTTGTCACGCGCGTCAATGGCGAGGTGCGCCAAGAAGACCGCACCAGCCGCATGCTGTTCCCGGTCGCTCGCCAGATCGCCTACATCTCCACCTTCACCCGGCTGGAGCCGGGCGACATCATCGTAACGGGTACGCCCACCGGCGCAGGCGCAAGGTTCGATCCCCCGATCTGGTTGCGCCCCGGCGACATCGTCGAAATCGAGGCGGAGGGCATCGGCCTGCTGCGCAACGGAGTGGCAGACGAATGACACCGCAGCAGATTCAGGAAGCCGCAGAAGCTCTATTTCAGGCCGAGACCAGCGGTCGCCAGATCGGCCTGCTGTCGCTGCAATATCCGCATCTCGACCTTGAAGGCGCCTATGCGATCCAGGCCGCCCTCATCGACAGCAAGCGCGCGGCCGGGCGCAAGGTGATCGGCTGGAAGATCGGCCTGACCTCGCGCGCCATGCAGCAGGCGCTCAACATCGAAACACCGGATTCCGGCGTTCTCCTCGACGATATGCTGTTCGATGAGGGTATGCGGATCCCTGCCGGGCGTTTCATCCAGCCTCGCATCGAGGCCGAAATCGCCTTTCTCATGAAAGCGCCTCTCAAGGGAGAGCATGTCACCCGAGAGGACGTGCTGGCAGCAACGGAATCCGTGGCACCCAGCCTCGAAATACTCGATACGCGCATCCTGCGGGCAGACCCCACTTCCGGAAAGACGCGGATCATCACCGACACCATCAGCGACAATGCCGCGAATGCCGGCATCGTGCTCGGCAAGCAGCGCCATGCGATCGGCGTCTTCGACCTACGCTGGATCGGAGCGATCGTGAAACGGGACGGCATCGTCGAGGAAACCGGGCTGGGAGCCGGCGTGCTGAACGATCCGGTGACCGGCATACTATGGCTGGTTCACCGACTGGCCCAATATGGCCAGGGCATAGAAGCCGGACAGGTGTTGCTCTCCGGCTCGTTCATCCGCCCGCTTGAGGCCCCGCCCGGCAGCATCTTCGAAGCCGATTTCGGTCCCTTCGGCAGCGTCTCGTTGAAATTCTGAGGTTCTCCATGCCCGCACCCTCCAACCATTTCAAAAACCGCCTCAAGGCAGGAGAATGCCTGCACGGCATTTGGCTCGGCTTTGCCGATCCCTATGCGGCCGAGATGGCCGCCACCGCCGGTTTCGACTGGCTGCTGATCGACGGCGAGCATGCGCCCAACGACGTCCGCTCGATCATGGCGCAGCTTGCCATCCTCGACGGCAAGGAAAGCGCTGCGGTCGTGCGCTTACCGGATGACGATCCGACCCGTATCAAGCAGGCGCTCGATATCGGGGCCCAGAACCTTCTTATCCCGATGGTTGAAAGCGCTGAGCAGGCCGAGCGCTGCATCCGCGCGGCAAACTATCCGCCAAAAGGTTTCCGCGGTGT